>NZ_NUCO01000012.1:0-83637 GCF_002555445.1 Bacillus sp. AFS017336 | reverse complement strand
TAATAAAAATAAATAATGACCTTCTTCAACAAACTCATGCGATAGTTGAAGTAAAATAACGTGGAATCTTTTAAAGAAATTATAAAAATATATAAGCGAGTGGTGAGATTGAACGCTAAAACATTAATGGAATGGGAACAAAAGCACGATGCAAAAAATAGAACTATTAATGGATTTTGGGAAAGTTTTAGGAATTGGCGTAAGGAAGAAAAATACGACTATTTGGATACATTTAAAGGAAAGTTGTACGATGAATTCATTCTAGTTTATGAACGGTCTATTGAATTAAAGTATAGATATTCAAGGATTGAAGCGTTTTTGATTTTTACTGTGGATATTTATTACTTTGATAAAGAGATTGGTACATACTCTCTTGAATTCGATTTGGATGGGGAAGTTACAGATGATTACTTAGTTTTTGACCATATCCATTTAGATCATAGACTTTCAGAAATAAGACACAACCTAACAACCATACGAAAAGCACTAAAAGAGGGAATTGATTTAAATTTAATATCTAATATTACGGGAATGGACCAGCCTTCAATTGAGATAATAAAGAAAAAATATTGTTAAACTAACTAATGCAATAGTTGAAGAACACGAGCTGCTTATATGCGGCTTTTTTTATTTAACAAATGGCAGTTTAGTTGAACAAGGTTTTTAACAAATAATGTCGAATAAAATCTATAAGCGAAATGGGATTATATGGTAAATTAAAATTGTAAAAAGGAGGAAATAAAATGAAAAAAATACTCACGCTATTATTATTTACAATACTGGCTTTAACAGCATGTACAGAAACAACAGATAATACTAAAAATAAGGTTACTGACAATAAGACTACTAACTATAATTATGAATTTATTGGAGAAAGTGAACATTGGGAATCTGAATATCTTTATAAAGGAACAGAAACAACACGAAAAAATGATAAAGGTGTAATATCTTATTCTATTAAAGATAATTATGAACTTGTATTAAAGTTTAAGGGCTCTTTAAAAGAGCTATCATCTATGAAAAAACTAGTGTATTCCTTCAAGACAAATAGCAGTAGCGGGGAATCAAAGGCGGAATTCTCTGAACCTCCTAAAGAACGAGTATTTACTTCCCGAGGGAGTTCCGAAGGTGGAGCAAAAGTAGACAAAGATGAAGTCATACAAGTACACGTAAAATGGAATGAATCTGAAGAGTCATTTGAATTGCATAATAAAAAAAAGTAGTACCCAAAATATTACTTATGCAACTAACGCATGCCTTAGTTGAATAAAACAAGAAAGAAATTTTAAAAATTATTGCATTCCATTTCCAAATTTAAAACAGATTCTCTTTGACTTAAAAAGAAGTAACTACAAGTTGGGGATGATCACAAATGGAAGAGGTCAATTTCAAGTGAAAAACATAAAGGCCCTAGGAGTTTCAGCTTTTTTTGAGCTTATTTTAATTTCGGAAATTGAAGGAATTAGTAAACCGAATCCAAAGATATTTCAAAAAGCATTAGATTACTTTCATGTCTCAGCGAACGAAGCAGTTTATATTGGAGTTCATCCAGATAATGATTATAAAGCTGCAAGAAATTTAGGAATGTATGCAATTTGGAAACAAGTTCTTTTTTATGAAGATTTTGAAGCAGAGAATTTTGTTGAGGATCATTCCGAGATACCAAAGATAATTGAAAAACTGAGTAGAAGACAATTGTAGAGATTAATGTTTATTTAGTGCTGTTTGAGAAGTGCAAATAAAAGTGGCAAAACTGCAATTAAATTTTAGAAAACTGCAATTAAAAAATGTAAAATTGCAAATAAATTTTGTATAGTGCAAATAAAAAAACTAAAACTGCAAATAAAATTGTCAGAACTGCAAATAAAAAAGTCAAAACTGCAATTAAAATCTTTGAAACTGCAATAAAGATCAAGAATCATGAATTTTTTAAATGAAATCATTAAATATTATGAGAAAAACAATAATATAGTCTAAGTGTTTCGATTAAATAAGGCTAAAATCAATTAAATTATAAATAAATTACTAAAAGAAGAAGAATCTGAGCCATTCTTCTTTTTTTTGATGTTTTTCCAAAAATGATAATCGAGATAAAAACTCTTTTTTACTCCAAAGAGTAATTATTTTACTTTTCAGAGTAAAATTCACTTGCATAATTCTGTAAATTCGAATAAATTATACTTAAAGGAGGAGAAAAATGGAAAATTTACGTTTGAACGTTTCGTTGTTACGCCGTAGAGTACCAAATTTAACTAGTTCAGCAAAATCTGTTGGACTTAGACCAGCAACAGTATCAAATTTATGTACTGGAAAAATTCCAATTGGCCGGTCAGAAGTAAGAACATTAGTTGCTTTAGCAACATTAGCAGAATGTACTTTGGATGAACTTATTATTAGAGGGGAGAAGATTGAGATGATTGAAACTGGGATTAAAACGCTTGATTTATTTGCTCCATTAGTAAAAGGGGGTACAGTAGGATTAGTTGCAAGACCAGGCATGGGCCAACTAGTCGTATTAGCGGAAATGTTTTATAAATTAAAAAAAGATTCATATTTTACGATTTTATTAAAGCCAGAAGGTGAGCATCCAGATTTAGACGCAATTAAAGCTGATATTAACTTGGTGTGTAATACAATTGATGAAGTGTATGACACGATTGCCAAAACTGGAAAAAATGTAGATGTTGCTTTTGCAGCAGATCGTTCGAATGTCATTTCGGGTGAAATTAACCGTCTTCAACAAAGATTAGCTGATATTGGGATTGAAGATGTAACGACTTTTTTAGTTGACTTAAAGGGAGAAGCTGTAGATGAAGATTTCCCTTATGGACCACTCGAAACATTATGGCAGTTTGATGCGGACTTAGCTTTTAGACATAAATATCCTGCAATTAATCCTATTCAATCAACATCTACAGTATTGGAAGATCATCAACCAGAGCAAGCCCACAACCAAGTACAAAAAGCAGCGCAGAAATTACTCCGAAGATACCGTGAACTAAGATCATTAGTAACAATTCATGGAATCGACTCATTACCTGAACATGAAAAATTAACATATAAACGTGGTGAATTACTTGAAGCCTATTTAACACAACCATTATTTGTAGCCGAAGAATTCACTCGTATAAAAGGTGCATCTGTAAATTTGCAAAATACTCTACAAGATGTACGAAAACTACTAGATGGTGCATACGATGATCTAGAAGTAGAGAAGATGAATTTTATTGGAAGTTTGTAGTAAATTATAATCATTTATTAGTGTGGCGCAAATTGTATGCGTCACACTTTTTTGTACTTAAGCTTCGATTTATAATGTAACTGGTATATAATTTAAGAATTATTTAAGAATTTAATAATACGTAATTAATTTCTCTGAAATATACTAATGTCATAATAAATATAGTGTGTAGTTTAATTACTCGTTCATCATTCTTTGAAAGTTGGAGTCTATTTTGTCGATTCGAAAAAGGTTAATCTTATCTAATATTGCAATGATTGTTATACCGATTATTTCTTTTATCTTGATCGAGATCTTGCTAGGTATATTTTATTATAGGGTGTTGGATCCAATATTTAATGATCATCCTCCACATTCATTTTATTTCTTTCGTTTTGGTATCATTGTCCCTATTTTTGCACTTACAAATGGATTGCTTTCATATTTTGTTTCAAGAAGCATTTTGAGACCGGTAAAAAATCTAACAATTGCAGCGAAACATATTAGTGAAGGGAATTTAGAGGTTGAAGTGAAGCCATTAAACAAAGATGAACTTGGTCAATTAGCGGTTAGCTTTGAATTAATGAGACGAAATCTAAAAGAGTCAGCTGAAATTCAGAAGAAATATGAAGAGAATCGAAAAGAACTAATTGCAAATATATCACATGATCTGAAAACACCAATTACTTCAATAAAAGGGTATATTGAGGGGATTAAAGATGGCGTAGCGAATACACCAGAAAAAATGGAGCGATATATCGAAACAATCTATTTGAAAACTTTGGATATGGACCATTTGATTAATGAATTATTCCTTTATTCAAAGTTAGATTTAAAAAGAGTTCCATTTCATTTTGAAGAAGTAAATATATATGATTATTTAGTAGATAGTATTGAGGAGCTAAAATTTGATTTAGAACCGATCAATGTAAAAATTAGCTTCATTAGTAATGTGGATTGCAAAGAATGTATTATTCTTATGGACCGAGAGCAATTTAAACGTGTTATGACAAATATTATTCAAAATAGTTTGAAGTACATGGATAAAGATGAGAAACTAATTTCGATAAATTTAATCGAAAATCAAGAAAAAATCACGATACGATTTCATGATAATGGTAAAGGAATTTCGAAAGAAGCCCTTCCGTTTATTTTTGATCGCTTTTACCGCGCTGATCCTTCAAGAAATTTAACAACAGGTGGTACTGGATTAGGACTAGCCATTGCAAAAAGAATAATAGAAGAGCACGGTGGAGAAATATGGGCAGAGAGTGAAATTGGTGAATATACAAATATATTTCTTTCATTAAATAAGAAATCAATAGCAAAGGTGACAGAATGAAAAAGGTTTTAATCATTGAAGATGATCAAAGTATCGCATTATTACAAAGAGATTATTTAGAGATTAATGAATTTGAAGTTGAAATTGAATCTAATGGAAGAAGCGGACTTCAAAAAGCTTTAACGAATAAATTTGATTTAGTTATTCTAGATTTAATGCTACCTGAAATGAATGGCTTTGAAATATGCAAAAAAATACGCGAAAACAAAGATATTCCAATTCTAATTGTATCAGCCAAAACAGAGGATATCGATAAAATTAGGGGATTTGGTTTAGGAGCGGATGATTTTATCGTGAAACCATTTAGCCCTAGTGAATTAATAGCTAGAGTCAAAGCTCACTTATCTAGGTATCAGCGATTAGCAAGTAAAGGCCAAATAAATGAAGATGAACTTCAAATCAGAGGACTTACGATTCAAAAGGATTCAAGAAAAGTTCTCGTAAATGGAGATGAAAAAATTTTCACGACGAAAGAGTTTAACTTACTTACTTTTCTTGCTTCAAATCCAAATAAAGTATTTAGCAAAGAATTATTATTTGATCGAATCTGGGGATTTGAAACAGTAGGAGATATATCGACAGTAACTGTTCATATTCGCAAAATACGTGAAAAAATAGAAGTCGACCCGTCTAATCCAAATTTTATTGAGACCATATGGGGGGCTGGGTATCGTTTTAAAGATTAGATTCAAAACTGTATTTTAAAGGGTTATCTCAATGTGTGGGATGACTCTTTTTTTGATTGGAATTTTTGTTCATAGAACTAGCCATTACAAATTTTTTAATGAATTTAAAGAGTAGTAGAAGTATAACAAATTTAAGTGGGCCAATCATTTTAAGTCCAAATGAAACAAAAAAAGAAGAAATTCCTATTGATCCATTTTTTGAAAATAAAGATTATGCAGTTAAAGTATTAAGACCAATTATTTATTTTGAAGTCGAAAATACGACAAAGAAATTCATTCCCCAAAACATGGTATGGATTAGTAAGTGTAAATAAAGAACAAATAAATAAAGCGATAAGGTTTAGTAAAAATGCAGAAAAATAAAATTAAGAAACTCACAGATAACGTAAGATTTCTGTGAGTTTCTTTTACATAAGACATCAAATTGGTTTCAGCTATTATTTAAGAATTATTTAAGAAATCGATAATAGTAGTTTTATATCTTGCCACTATCATTAAAAATATAAATCGATTTAAAACGGAGGTAAAAAATAGTGGCGAAAAAGAAAATGAATTTAACGAAAAAGAACATTCTAGTCAGCATACATGTTTTGGCAGTATGTGCTTGGTTTGGTGGGACGTTATGTCTGATCATTTTAGGTCTTTATTTGAGAAATGCTCAAAATTCAGAGCAACTTATTTATACATTATCAAGCATGCATATAATTGATGAGAATTTACTGAAATATCCGGCATTAGCAACATTATTTACTGGTATTTTATTATCTAATTGGACGCAATGGGGTTTAGTAAAATATTATTGGGTGGTTATTAAATTAGCTTTAACTATTTTAGTTATTTTTCTAGGTATTTTCTTTTTATATGACTGGTTTTCATACTTAGTTAAGGCCGCAGAACATACCGGGATTGCTGCTCTTAAAGAAAGTAAATTCGAATCAACTTGGCTATCAATCATTATAACCGGATTATTTAACTTAAGTTGTTTAGCATTTATGACATTCATTACTTATTTTAAACCTTTTGGCAAAATTAAAAAAAATAAAATTGTCGCAGAAAGGTAAAAAAACATATATTTTGGGACTTTGTACGAGCGTGAAGTAATACTATTCGAGTATTACTTTTTTTTTATAAAAAAAATGTAATATAAAATGAAAAATTAACCATTCTAACTATTATGTTTTGGTAGAAATTTTATTGAAAGTAAACGGTTTATTCAATATGACATTTGTCATTAATTCTACATGACGCCTGCTACTACCACCCGGAAGATTAACTTATATAATTAGGATAATATAGTAAAGTTATTCACCAACATATGGAAGGAACTTCTAAATGTCACAAGAAAATCAAAAGAGTTTACGTAAACAAATTATGCCTTATGAAAAATCAAATTTAAAAGCTAGTATTTGGCAAATGATCAATACATTTATCCCATTTTTATTTTTATGGTTTATTGCTTTTAAAAGTATCGCTGTTTCAGTAGTATTAACGATCGTTATTGATGTTTTTGCAGCATTATTCTTAGTAAGGATTTTTATAATCTTTCATGATTGTTGTCATCAATCGTTCTTTAAGAATAAAACCGCAAATAAAGTTCTTGGGACGATTACAGGTGTTGTAACGCTATTTCCATTTAGTCAGTGGAAGCATAGTCATTCAATTCACCATGCAACAAGTGGTAATTTAGATAAGCGCGGGATTGGTGATATGTGGGTTTTAACAGTAGATGAATATGTTGCTGCTCCGTTCTGGACAAAATTGCAATACCGTTTATATCGTAATCCATTAATCATGTTTGGTTTAGGGCCGATTTATATCGTACTAATTTCAAATCGCTTTAATGCAAAAAATGCAAAATTAAAAGAAAGATTAAATACGTATTTAACGAATATTTTAATTGCTGGTATTTCTGCATTGTTTTGCTGGCAAATTGGTTGGGAAAATTATTTGTTAGTGGAAGGACCGATCTTTTTCGTATCAGCAGTATTAGGAATTTGGCTTTTCTATGTGCAGCATCAATTTGAAGACTCTTATTTTGAAGAAGACGATAATTGGGAATATGTAAAAGCTGCAGTTGAAGGAAGCTCTTTTTATAAACTTCCAAAAATATTGCAGTGGCTGACTGGTAATATTGGATACCACCATGTTCATCATTTGAGCCCTAGAGTACCGAATTACAATTTAGAGGAAGTACACAATAATACACTTCCATTACACAATGTACCAACAATTACACTAAAAACAAGTTTAACTTCTTTAAAATTCCGACTTTGGGATGAAAATACAAAGCAGTTTGTAAGATATAAAGATCTTAAATCAATTTATAAAGTAAACCGCGAAAGTTCAGACACTGTCTGAACTTTCGATGTATTCAATTTGCATTTTAAAGATTAACTTTGTCCAATTGTGATAAAATTGTTAAAGAATCACATAATACGTCTGAATAAAGAGGTTAATCTATGTTTAAAAGATATTTAGGTTTCTTAAAAAGTACTGGAATTTCGCCATATATTTGGACAGTTCTAGGAATATCTCCATTTTATTTTATTTTTCTTTCGGCACATTCTACCTTAAGAATCGTAGTAGGAATTTTACTAACGATCTCATTTTTAATTATTTATCGATTGGCATACATATCAGAAGGTTGGTCAATCTATCTTTGGTCATCCATATTAATTGTCATTTCCTTCTCAATGAATATACTTTTTAGTTATGTATATTTTGCTTTTTTTATAGCCTACATGATTGGAAAAAAGAAAAGTCGAGTTACTTTTTTAACTTTATATATTCTTCATTTAGTCATAACAACTATTTCGATTAACATTACAATCATTCTTCAAGAAGAATTAATAATTAAGCAGTTACCATTTATCATCGTTACTTGGATCAGTGTAATATTGTTACCTTTTAGTCTATACAGCCGGAATGAACGAGGGCAATTAGAAGAAAAGCTAGTAGATGCTAATAAACGGATATCAGATCTTGTGAAATTAGAAGAGAGACAAAGAATCGCACGAGATTTACATGATACTCTAGGTCAAAAACTTTCCCTAATAGGCTTAAAAAGTGACTTAGCAAGAAAGTTAGTTACGAAAGATCCAGAACTGGCTCAAAATGAATTAAAAGATGTACAACAAACAGCTAGAACAGCCTTAAATGAAGTTCGAAAAATCGTTTCCCAAATGCGTGGAATTCGAATTAAGGATGAGCTAATAAGAATTAAACAATTTTTACTCGCAGCGGAAATTACTTTCGAGTGTAATGATACACTTCAACTAACAAATGTATCTTTACTGACAGAGAATATAGTCAGTATGTGCTTAAAGGAAGCTGTAACAAATGTTGTAAAGCATAGTAGTGCTACACTATGTAGAATTTCGATTAAACAAATGAAAAATGAAATTATCTTCTCTGTTATGGATAATGGGGTTGGATGCACTTCTATTGAAAAATTTACGACAGGCTATGGATTAATCGGTATGAAAGAACGACTCGAATTTGTGAATGGAACACTAGATGTTAACTGTGAAAATGGGATGACATTAATAATGAGAGTTCCAATAGATGTAAAACAAATTGAAGTGGAGGATTAGAATGATTAGGATTGTTATCGCCGAAGACCAACGGATGCTTTTAGGAGCGCTTGGTTCTTTACTTAACTTAGAAGATGATATGGAAGTAATAGGTCAAGCTTCAAACGGAGACGAAGCAGTAAAACTTGTTAAGCAATTACAACCGGATATTTGCATTATGGATATCGAAATGCCAAGTAAAACGGGCCTTGAAGCAGCAGAAGAATTAAAATCATTCGATTGTAAAGTCATGATCCTCACAACTTTCGCAAGATCTGGTTATTTCCAAAGAGCATTAAAAGCAGGGGTAAAAGGATATTTACTTAAGGATAGCCCAAGTGAAGAGTTAGCAAGCTCAATTAGAAGCATCATTTCAGGTAAGAGAATTTATGCTCCTGAATTAATGGATGATGTTTATGCAGAAGAGAATCCGTTGACTGATCGTGAAAAAGAAGTTTTAGAACTTGTAGCTGATGGTAAAAATACACAAGAAATTGCTGATGAATTAAGCTTGAAAACTGGTACCGTAAGAAATTATATTTCTATGATATTAGACAAATTAGAAGTGAAAAATAGAATTGAAGCTATTAAACAATCGAAAGAAAAAGGCTGGTTTAAATGAGGATAGAAGAGCAGGTATAGTAGGGAATTTTTATAACCTACTAAATCCTGCCCTCCTTGAACTGATTTAGTTTCCAGCTTTTTTTGTTGCTTTTTTTCTAGAATTTGTTTTCCTTTTTCCTGTTTTTCGTAGCTCTTTAATGAATTCGTCTAGTTCTTGGTTGAACTTATCTGTTTCTTCTAAAAATAAGAGATGACTACTATTATAAAATGGAACGAATTTAGAACCTTTAATTCTTGATTGGATAAATTCACCAGCTTCTAAAGGGAAAAATCCATGACTGCCGAAGCAAATTAACGTTGGTATATCTACGTTACAAAGTGAATCACGATAATCTACTGCCGTTTGATTAAAGACTATTGTGCTTGCAATTGCTGCAGGTAACTTATTCATTTCCTTTAAAATCCATTTATGTTCCTTTGGATTAGGCTGATCCATAAACATACCATATATAAAATCGCTATTAAATTGGTTTTGATCTTCTTGAATCGATTGCATGACATTTTTTAAAATTGTAAAATCAAATGCTCCAAACTCCCAATCCGGCCAAATATAATCAGATGCAGATTGATCAACTACTGTTAAGGCTTTAATATTTTTAGTCCCAAATTGATTCACATAATCCCACAGCACAAAAGCACCCATTGACCAGCCTACTAATATTACATCCTTTAAATCTAATTTTTCGATAAAGCATTTTAAATCTTTAGCATACTGTGCTACTGTATGACCATATTGTACTTTTGAAGATTTTCCATGTGCTCTTAAATCTAATGTAATAACTCGATAATTTTTACTAAAATACGGTACTTGTTTATGAAAGAACTTACTACTCATCATAACTCCGTGAACAAATAGGACAGTTTGACCCTCTCCATGATCTTCATAATATAGCTTTGTATGTGAATCGAGTTCGACATATGCCAATTAAATCGCCCCCATTGGCTTATAGATTTGTTTCTTTCTTATATTATTTCTTTCAAGAAAAATTCATGACAAAGCTGACTTCTTTATATAAAGCTGTTTTGATAAAATATACAAACTCATTAAAAAAAGAGTAGTAGATATTTTAAAAATCTATTGCAAAGTTTGATGAATTAAATTTGGAAAAAATAGAAAATATGATAAAATTCAGATAAATAATAAATCGAAATACATAAAAGTGTCTAGGATGCGAAAATATAGATCATGTATATTTTATTCTGTTGATCTGATCTTTTCGTTTCATGTTATATAGGCGTCTATGAAAAAACATCGAAATCTATTATTAATACTTAAAAAGGGGAGAAATAGATGACTGTAAAAGAAGGATTTATTGAAGTAACTGGTGGGAAAGTATGGTATCAGATTCATAACATGGATTCTAAAAATACACCCGTAATTGTTTTACATGGTGGGCCTGGCTCATCGCATTATTCAATGCAAGGTCTAGATATATTAGCAGAAGATCGCCCAATTATTTTTTATGACCAGTTAGGTTGTGGAAAATCTGAGCGTCCAACAGACACTTCATTATGGAATATAGATAGATTTGTGGAAGAATTAGGGCAAATCCGTGAAGGACTTTCGCTTGATGAGTTTCATATTCTCGGCCATTCATGGGGAACGACTTTAGCTGCAGCTTATTATTTATCGAGACCAGAGGGAGTCAAGAGCATAATCTTTTCAAGTCCATGTTTAAGTGCGCCATTATGGGCGGAAGATCAGGATCGTAATCGAAAGCTACTTCCACTTGAGGTACAAGAAACTTTAAAAAGCTGTGAAGAGAATGGAACAACAGAATCAGAAGAATACAAGGAAGCTACTTCCGTTTTCAATAAGCATTTTGTTTGCAGATTAGACCCATATCCAGAATTTCTAAAAGAGGGAAGACATTACAGAAATTCAGAAGTTTACAATATAATGTGGGGGCCATCAGAGTTTCATGTAACTGGAAACTTAAAGAGTTTTGACTGTACTTCACAATTACAAGACATACATGTACCGACAATGTATACTTGTGGACGATTTGATGAAGCAACTCCTGAATCTACAAAATACTTCAGCACACTAACTCCAAATGCTAAGTTTCACGTATTTGAGAAAAGTGCACATATGCCATATGTTGAAGAGCAGGATGAATATGTTCAAGTGGTTAGTAGTTTTTTCAATGGAGTAGACTTTGAAAACTAATGAAATATAGAAAAACGCATGGATATTTTACCATGCGTTTTTATTATAGCTTCATATTTATAAAATCGTTAAATAATCTTAAAAATTGCGTATTATTAGAATTGTCAGAAATATCCAGTCGTAATTTGCCATATATTCATCATAGATTAAGAATGATAGTGAATTAACGAACGCGTTGTCGTCGGATCCATTGGGTAGCAACCCATTTTTCTCCGCTAATAACAGGGTTACCCGCATGTAGTGTTAGTTCATTAATCGTTTCATCCTGATAAAAGTATTCAAAGTATAAAGCTGTGCCTTTTTTTGCTGTAACCGAATAGTTAAGAGAAGGAAAAATTGTTTCGCCACCTTCTTCTACATCATTTAAATAGAGAATGAGCGTACTAATCCTATTATTCTTCGTTCGGTGATTGGAAAAGTAATCGAAATGCGGCTTATACTGTTGTCCAGGTTCGTAATGAAGAATTTGTAAAGGTTCTGCATGTTCGATTGGAATATTCATAATCGTTTCGATTCGTTTTTCAACTCGTTTGATCAGTTCAGTTTCACTTTCATCGAAAAACATGCCACTGCTCGTTCGCATGTCATTTTCTTCGTGAGATAATCCAATTTTTGACCGTTTCATGCGAAATTTCGCATGGCTAATTAGCTCATCACATTCATCATCACTTAAAACATTCCCAAGTAAAACGATGAGCGGTTCTTCCAGTCGACTAACAATCTCGATATTTCGATCAATCGTTTGGATGAATGGACCTGAATGAGTAAAAATGGTTTGTTCGGTTTCCTTTAAATTTCCTACCTCTGACATTTGTCACATCTCCCTGATTTTCATTTGATACAAATACGATTCATAATTAAAGTGCATCATTGCCTAGAGCGAACTCTTCATATTTGGAAGAAAATGATATCCCCATAGCAGTCTTTCGTTAAGTAACTGGAATCAATGTTTTTGTAGAAAAAAATTAAGATTTCGACAAAATAATTGTTTTTAAAATAAATTCCCTACTGTATTACGTTTTTCCTGCTAACTATTGAGTCATTTTAAATAAGATTTTGATTAATGGGTTTAATTGATTTTTAATTATTGAAATCTTTATTTGCGGAAAATAACAGATTTTACTAATTATGAAGGATTATAGTTTAATGAATAAACTCAGAGTATGTGTATGTAGAAATTTGAAAGGCACAATAAAAAAGGTCAGATAAGAAAAATCAATCTTATCTAACCTGATTCAGTACTATTTCATGGGTTGTAAGGTTTTATAGCGATCTGCTGCTTTTTCATCTTCTGTTTTTGACGGTTTGTATTGATAAATTGCATCTTCCCAATCGCCATACATTGGATTTGGAAGTTGTATATATTTAATTCCTAAATCTTTAGCGATTTTATCAACATTTTCTTTTCTAGTTTTTAAATCCGCTTTATAAAAAATATCAGATAAATCATTTGAATTATCTCCGATTAACATCACAATATCATGGGTTTTTGAAATTTCTGCCTGCCTTGGACCTTTTTGGGCAGTATCAGTTTTAAAGTACAAATGTTTATTATCGACGTTAGGTAAGTCATGTAATTTCATATTTCTTATTGTGTCATTGCGTGTTTTTTCAGGCCGATTTGTAAGATAAAAAATATCAACATTCATTTTTTTGGCAGATAATAAAAAGTCTTTTGCACCTGGTATTAACTCAGCTTTTGCTAGGCGGATCCACTCATCCCATCCTTGGGGGTAAGAAGTATTATTTTTAATTGACCAGGCAGTATCAGGGGAGTTATCGAGTACAGTCTCATCAATGTCTAAAACGACAGCAGCCGGTTTAGCATTATTATTTAGTTTATCATTTGCTTTCTTTTTAACCATTGTCTCAGCAAGTTCTTCTTTTGCTTGATTATAAATTTGAATTTGCAATGCCTTATTTTCAGCAGAGGTCTGAAACCAATTAGTGGACATAACATTATGCTCTTGTGTGCTTCGTTCAAATTCTGCTTTACTAAAACTAATACCTGCCAAAGAGCCAATTACAAATGCAGATAGGATCGAAATGGTAATTAAACTTTTTTTCATTTTATATTATCCTTTCATATTTACTTAATAAATAAGGGTGACTTATTAAAATAGAAAAGTACTTATCAAGGTTGGTATTACCAAAAGAAAGAATAATATGCGTTCTTCTTTTGGAAATTTCAATTACCGTAATAATTTATTTTTCTGAATATAATGAAAAAAATGATATGATATAAGGTGATGAGTTTTTACTAAAGAATTGAATTATTGTAGATATTCAAGGAGGCAAATAATGAATATACGTTTAGAAATCGTAACAAGAGAAAATTGGGAAAAAGCAATTAAACTTGGGGTTTCCAGAAACCAATTAAATTATGTCCCTTCAGTTGCTGTATCACTCGCAAAGATTTATATAAAACCTGATGGTGAAGATGTAGAATATATCCCATTTGCAATTTATGATGATGAAAAAATGGTTGGATTTATTATGCATGCCTTTGAAGAGAATACGACGAATAGTTTTTGGATCAATGGTTTTTTAATAGATAAAAAACATCAACGTAAAGGCTATGGAAAATTAGCGTTTGCTGAAATGGTAAAATGGATTGAAAATAAACATCTTCAATGCAATGAAATTCGATTAACAGTTCATAAAGATAATAAATCAGCGATGAATTTATACAAACAGTACGGATTTAATCCTAACGGAGTCTTTTTTGGAGAAGAAGAAGTGTGGTATTACACCGTTAAAAGATAAGTGGATACTACGAAATTAAATTATTAGAACAGTAGAGGTAGTTTATATGGAGAAATGGGAACGAAAGCTTCTTAACACTAAAAGAGGGGTTTTTGAAGTATTTTGCAAAGGTGAAGGCGAACCATTATGTGTAACTCACCATTATTCTGAATTTAATGATTCAGGAGATTATTTTGCAAATTCTTTTACGAAATTATTTAAAGTATACTTAATAAATTTACGAGAAACAGGTAATTCAGAAAAAGCACATTTTCCACATGAATTAAGTATGTTAGAAACAATTTTTGATTTAGAAGAAATTAGGGAATCACTAGGCTATACTTCCTGGAGTTTTGCAGGACATTCTACTGGTGGGATGCTAGGAATTATTTATGGAATTTATTTCTCAAACTCATTAACAACTAATATGATTGTTGGTGCTGCAGCAAGAGATTATGCAACGTTTTCAAAAGATTGTATTTATAACAAAGCTCATCCTAAGTATAGTAAAATGCAAGAGCTCATTGAAAAACTAAAAGGCAGTGACCTATCTAATGAAGAAAGAGTAAATCTTTCGATTGAGCGGACAAAATTATCTTTACATAAACCAGAACGATACAATGAATATTTCAATCTACCAATCTCTAAAAAAATGTCTTCAATTCGCCTAAATTACTTTAATAGGGAATATCAAATATATGATGTCACAAAAAAAATTTCACTAATCAGCTGTCCGACTCTAATCATTTGTGGAAAGTACGATGTACAATGTCCAATTGAATATTCGGAAGAAATAGCTGAAGGAATTAAAAATTCTAGATTCGTTCTATTTAATGAAAGTAATCATTATCCATTTTTAGAAGAGAAGGAAAAGTTTTTAAATGAGATTAAAGACTTTACTAAAAAAGTCTCCTCTTTAAATTAATGTGTAGAGCTGAAAATAAAAATGACAGATCAATGATAATTATCTTAAATAGTTGATCTACTAAATAGATTGATTTTATTAACTAAATGACAGGATCGTATAAGAAGGAATTCATTTAACTTGAATTCCTTTTAAATTAGAGAGATTTTCAGGGGGAAAAGGATGGAATATTTATTCGTCGGATTGTTATTCATTATTTTTATGCTTAGTATTACCAATAGGTTAAACGCACTAGAAAAGCGATTGAAGTATATAAGCACAAAGTTAGACCAGGTCGCTGCTCAAGTTAAAGTACCTGAACACCCAATTAATGATGAATTGCGTAAACTTAAACAAGATGGTGAAATAATTAAAGCAGTTAGAGAAGCTAGAAATGTATTTGGACTGTCATTATTAGAAGCTAAACAGTATGTTGACAATTTATAAATAAAATTTTTCCAATAATTTTTGCTTATGCAGCTAACTCATTGTATTAGTGGATTAATTTAGCTCAGTTAAATGTCTGATAATAGAGAGGGGATCTATATGAGTTGGAAAGAATCTTACATCGGAAAGCTGAGAAATCTTGTAGGTAATCAAAAATTGATAGTCCCATCTATTAGGGCAATTATAGAAGACCATTCGGGAAACATCCTCTTTATTGAAAGAAGAGGGGAAGGGAAATGGAGTATGCCTGCTGGTTCTATTGAATTAAATGAATCTATTTTTGAATGTTTAGTTCGTGAAGTAAAAGAGGAAACAGGTTTAGTTGTGATTTCAGCTAAAGTAATTGCAGTTTATTCAGATCCGAAATATGGTCAGAAAAATAAGTTTGGTAATGAATACCAATTATTTGAATTTTTATTCTTGGTTGATGAATGGAATGGTTTGTTGATTAAACGTACGGAAGAAACAAGTGATGCTAAATTTTTTAATCTAGACGAGATTCCTGCAAATACAAATGAGTTTTGGGCCCAATTTCATAAGGAAGTAATTAAGGACTACAAACAATATAAGAATAATGAAAAATTCATATTAAAATAACGGGATAATTTTATTTCATGAACGAAGAAAAGAAAAACATAAAATTGAGTCAATTACTCTAATGCAGTTAGGAGTTTTAATTTGCTAACAATCTATTTAACAAGACATGGTGAAACAGAATGGAATATTGAAAATCGACTCCAAGGTTCAAAGGACTCCAATCTTACTTCTAATGGGATTAGAGATGCAAAATTATTATGTAAAGAGCTAACAGAAGTAAAGTTTAGTAAAATTTACACAAGTTCGAGCAAACGTGCAGTAACAACAGCAAATATTTTAACAAATGACCCATCCATCCAACTTATTCAAGAGGATGATTTGAAAGAAATTAATTTCGGTGATTGGGAAGGGAAAACGAAAATAGAAATAAATGAACAATTTAAAAATGAGTTTGAATCACTTTGGAGTTCTCCTCATTTGTATGACCATACTCCACATCGAGGTGAAAGTTTAGAAGACTTAAGAAACAGAGTGGGAGATGTTATTCAAAAGATAGTCAATTCAAATGAGGAAGGAAACATTTTAATCGTTACTCACGCTGTAGTATTAGCGACGATTGTAGCTTATTTAAAACAATCATCAACCGAAAAATTATGGGATATACCTTATGTACACGGAACAAGTTTAACGATTATACATGTTAATAAAGATAAGAATATAGAGTTCAAACTCCTTTGTGACACAAGTCATTTAGAGCAAATTTAATTTGAAAAATGTGAAGCCTACCTTTTATTGAAGGTAGGTTTTTAAAGTTTTAAAATATAAAATTGTCAATAGTTAAAATGTAACTAAATGATTTGTTTGAAGGCAAATTTCTTTTAATGATGTTTTTAATTTGTTTAGGAATTCCAACAAACTTTTGTAATGACTCTTTTCCAGAATATACTTACCCAAGATGCTAATTGTTTGAAGAATTCATTTATTAGTTTATAAACAGGAGATTTAAGTATATTAGCAAAATACCGGAACATTTAATTTCTATTTTTTCTAACTAAAGGGGATTAAAAAGGTTTTTACTGCACACTTTTTAAAATTGAAGTAGTTGATTGGAACGTAGGGGTTCTCGACTCCTATGGGAGATGCGGGAAGGCTGAGACCCCGCAGCGCCGAGGAGGCTCAGGTCTCGCCCCATGGAAAGCGAGAATCCTATAGTGGAAATCAACCACATACTGCTTCCTTTACATTGAAAATATAGTTGATTAATTGACAAGTTCTATTTACAAGTTCTATTTACAACAGCGCGGAAGCCTACCTTTTTATTAAAGGTAGGCTTTGTTTGTTGATTAAATAGATTGAGCAGATTTTTCGTTTTCATTAAATTTACTTATTTCTTGATCAATCACTTTAATAAGTAAAATCGTGACTAAAACAAAAACAACATCTATAAAATAGATTAATATATTTAAATATGTTTCCTGAAGCATAATCCCAAGCATTGCTCCCATCATTCCACCCATTATACCTGCTGTTATACCTTCTAATACAGCCATTAAAGATAGTGGTTTTCCCGTTAAATATCCTATTAAAATTCCAACACATATTGAAATAATTGTAGGAATTGTTAAATCTGTATCACGGTATAAAATCCCACAAATCGTTCCAATTGTTACACTTGTCATCATTGAATTAGTCATACTAATCATCTTCCCAGCAGTACAAGAAAGTCTATTCTTTTTTCTATTTGCAATTATGATCACATATGATGAAAGTAGAGCAGTTAAAGCAATACTAGACCATTCTAACAACATGCAGTTTACTCCTCTCTAGGATGGTTTCTAAGATGATTTAGCTTTAATAAATAGTTAAACGTTCAATTATATGTTGAAAAAGGCTATTTGTATGAGTGAGTTTAATAGAAAATTATTTTTTAAAGTTTCATCAAGTCATTAGTAAGGGAAGCTAAGAGAAATTTTCAAATAATAAGGAGTGCTTTTAATGAAGAGAATTTATTACATATTTATATTATTAATTTGTAGTGTGTTAATTTTTTCTAGCTGTGGCAAAAACACAGAATTAAAATCAAATTCCTTTTTAGATAAAATTCAATTAACAATGAATGAAAAAAAATCAAATAACAACAATCAAACCCATGTTTATCAAGTAAATTTAGTGAATTCAGAAGGGAAAGAAATAGATGTGGATTCAGTTCACTTTAAAATGGAAATGAAAAGTATGAATCACCACGTTGAGGCTAGGATGAAGAAAATAACTAATGGTGTTTATGAGGTCAGTATAGAGCTACCAATGGAGGGGACTTGGAGTAAAGAAGTAACATTAATTAAAGGTAAAAATCAACGTGAAATAACGATTAAATAAAGTAAAAAGATAGTAAATTAGTTAAATAATTTACTATCTTTTTTTTTCCTAAAATTTGTCTTTAATTTAATCTACAACAATATAGCCAATCATTGGAGCTTCATCTTGAGAATGTGTATCACAAACTAAACGATAAGTACCTTCTTTTTTAAATAATAACGGAATTTCAGTCGTTTTACCTTTTGTTACTACGCCAGTAAGTTCTGTTCCTTCGATGTGAAAACTGTGTTCTTTTCCATTAATGCCATGAATTTTAAGATTTACCTTTTCATCTTTTTGAATCACAATTGTGCCAGGATCCCATCTATATGCTTCAATTTCTGTACCATCTTCTAGCTTAGTACTAAATTCGGCTGTAACCATATCTACGTTAATTGTTTTTACTTGCTTTGGCACTGCAGTAGTTTGAATTGCCTTTGGAGCTAGGTAATACCATCCACTTAATCCGATAACGACTAATAGAAAACATAGCAATAACCATTTTTTCTTGATAAATATAATATGCATAAGGTACCTCCTAAAATAGTTTCTTACTTTAAAATATGCTTATCCTATTCATAACTTGTCTAATTATTCTTTATTCTTTAGTTACATAATTTGTTCTTTTGCTCATACTGTTATAAAGGAGAACAAATCATATTTTAGAATTATTCAAGATTAGTTATCTACTATATAATGGAAATGTATTGATTTTTCTTTGGAGGGGATACGATGTTTAAAAAGGTACTAGCTAGACTTGGAATTGGAGCAGCTACAGTTAATACAATCATACATACAAGAGATTTATATCCGGGAAAAAATGTTGAAGGGATAATCGAAATTAATGGTGGTTCAGTTGCACAAGAGATTAATCATATAGCGCTTAAACTAAAAGCTTATGCAAATAAGAAAAGTGGAGACGATGAAGTATCGGTTAAACTTCAATTACATGAAGAGCGCATAATAGGTAATATGAAAATTGAAGCAAACGAAAGGAAAATATTACCCTTTTCATTTCAACTACCATATTACACACCAATAACAATTAGACACGGTCAAGTTTGGATTGAAACTGATTTAGACATAGACTTAAGTATAGATCCAACAGATACTGATTACTTGAAAGTACATGCACATGCTGAATTAGCTAATTTTATAGAAGCGTTTTCACTTATAGGATTCCGATTACGTCAAGTTGAAGTTGAAGCTCAACACGGTCATTTCTATCAAGAGTGGGAGTTTGTTCCAAACTCAAAAAGAGAATGGCGTTTTGACGAAATTGAATGCATGATTGAACCGAATCAAGATGGTCTATTTATGAGGGTTGCTGTTGATAAAGCTGGATCACACCGTGGACTAAAAGGTTTCCTACAAGAATCACTTGGATTTGATGAAAAGAATTCTGTACTAAGCTTTAAAAATGACCAGCTTAAGGATCCGCATGAAATTGCAAAAACGGTAAGGTCATTTTTACAACAATATAATTAATTAAAAGTAAGAGACAGTTTTTTGTCTCTTACTTTTTTATTTTGAACAATAGTAATCAGCGGAGATTTCATTATTTAGACTCATTTTATTGGGAATTTTAAATAAAAACTATTCCTACAAAAAAATATAGAATAAAATAAATTGATAAATAAAAAAAATTAACATTTTAATGTTGAAGAGGAGTCGTTTATGAAATCTAACGTTAAAAATATGAAATGGATTTCAGGTGGTTTTGAAGCATTACTAGGAATTCCAGCAATAGGTGGTTCGATTGTGATCGGCTTTGGGTATACACCGTTGTTTATTGCTTTAATTCTCCATATCATTACACTTGTGTTAGCGAAAAAAGCTGGTGTTTCTGCTTTTGGAAATATTTTTGGAATTATTACATCCTGCCTCGCATGGATTCCTTTTTTAGGTATGTTTATGCATATTCTATCTGCAATTTTTATTTTAATAGGTGCTGCAACACAGCGTACAAAATAACAATTTATAATCAAAATTAAAGTTCGTCTTCATTATTTTTATGAAAGTGTGGTTAAGTTGGTCTTTTTCTTATTAAGTGGTTTTTTTATTCTTCTTATTCTTGGAATTGTTTTTATAGTAAAGGGATTTTTAGTAAAAGGATTAATTAGTATTAGTGTAAGTATCGTTATTTTTATCATGACGATTATTTATTATGAGCGGAGAAGAAAGAAAAGTAGGGGAATCGATTGGTGTGATTGCGGTGATATGATCTATTTACCAGACTGTGACCTTCCTGACTGTCACCATCATACGCCTGATTGTACACCGGATTGTGATTGCAGCCCAGATTGTCCAAGTTAATAGGGGGATTACTTTTGATTTTAAAATGGATTCCGTGTCATAGAAAACAAGAAAGGTCATTTCGCATAGGATCATATACTTTTCCACTTTGTGCAAGATGTACTGCAATTTTAGTTGGTTATTTGCTTCTACCAATCCTATTTATGTTCTCATCCTTTCTATATTGGTGGTACATTCCGATCTTAATGATTCCATTACTTGTTGACGGGTATACACAGAAATGGAAGTGGAGGGAAAGTAATAACGTTTTACGTTTCATTACAGGATTGTTATTTGGAATTGCTCATACAATATTAATTCTTTTGTCTGTTCAATTTTTGACAAAGATTCTTATATAAAGTTCCCACTTCAATCTATAAAGAAATTTTCAAATGAATTTTTTCTTGCTGGATTGGTTAAAGTACACTTAGATTCTTATCTAAGGAGGAATTAAAATGGAAGATACACATGAGTATGTCGAAAATTTACACGAAAAGCAAAGAAAAGACCAAAAAAATAAAGAGCATCAAGGTAACGGTACACCAAACGAAAAGTTACCAACTAAACAACATGGTACTAATAAATAATAAATGTACTAACAGCCGTGGCATTTGTCATGGCTGTTTTATTTATGATTAAAAGAAAGGAAGACAACTTAATGTCTTCCCGCACCTTAATTATCTTACTTTACCATTTGTGTGCCTTAGCGTTGCTTTTTAAAATAATCGTGTTTTGTGACTCCATTGTATGTCCATTAACTTGCGATTTAGCACGTTTAGGTCTAGTCCAATTGTGGTAAAACTTCTGAGAATGTGGATCTAAATGATTTTTGATTGTCATGTTGGATTCACCTCTAAGATAATTTGGGATTTCTTTGATATTCAAGTTGAATATCGTAATTAGTATTTGAAAATTAGTTGAAATAATACAAGTTAAAACGATAAATTAATATTGGATTTATTTTTATCATGTGATTAATTTATTGAGGATAATAAAATTCTAATGAATGTAAATTTATTGAGCGTTTTAATTGATAAACAAATAGTTCGTTTATTATTATTTAAATAATACATAAAAATTTTTAAACTTCGAGAGTGACTCGAACTTTGCAATAAATTTAGAATGAATTAATTAGAAAGCAATTTTTAATCGAGGACAAAAATATATATTAATTAGAGAGATAGTAAACACTTTATTAAAAGGGGAAACCGAGATGGATATTCAAAATGAAGTATTACAATTTAAAATGGATATTGGTATAAAAAAGCCTGACAGCATAAAAAATAAAGAAGTAAAATGTCCATTTTGTGATCGTGAAAATTTAACTAATATTATTGATACTTATGGATCAATCATTTATTTAGATAATAAATTCCCGACTTTAGATGATACATATCAAACTGTCATTATTGAAAGTGATGACTGCAGTGGAGATCCATCGAAGTATTCTTTAACTCATTTAACTGACTTGTTAACATTTGCAATTGATAAATGGGATGAAATGGAAGCGACAGGCCAATACAAGTCAGTTATCCTATATAAAAATCATGGCCCATTATCAGGGGGAACATTAAGTCATCCACATATGCAAATCGTAGGACTAAAAAATATCGATTACAATAAAAAGATAACAGATGTATATTTTGAAGGAATAGTCATTTCAGCAGATAAAGGATTTGAATTAAATATTTCGACACATCCAATTATGGGTTTTAGAGAATTTAATATTCTAATTGATGATAAAAAGTTTATTCCTCAAATGGGTCTTTATTTACAAATAGTCACACATTACTTGCTTAACCATTTTTATAAAGGACTAGAAAGCTATAATTTATTCTTTTATAAATGGAATGGTAAAATAATTTGTAAAATTCTTCCTAGGTTTGTTGTTTCTCCATTATTTATTGGCTATTCAATTTCACAAGTATCAAGTCAATTAGAAGTGCATAAAGATCAAATACTTAGTATTTATAAAAAAGAACTGGAATCAATTTCTTCATAAGAAAAGAGCTTATCGTATTGATAAGCTTTTTTCATGTTTTAAAAAAGAACTGTCATTCAATCAACATTTCTCCAATATAAAGGAAGCAGTATGATATTGATTTCCACTACAGGATTCTAGCTTTCCATGGGGCGAGATTCTTGAGCCTCCTCGGCTAGCCTGCGGGATCTCAGCCTTCCCGCATTTCCCATAGGAGTCGAGAACCCCTCCGTTCCAATCAACTCAATCAAAATAAAAATGCATTCAATAAAGAACCTAATTAATCCCTATACCTTAAAGAAGAATAGAAATAAATACTCGGTTATTTTGCTAATAACGATAAATTGTCTACTTATAAACAAATAATTGAATTTGTTCTTCAAAGAATTAGCATTTCAATAATTTATATTCTTAAAAAGGAACCACTACTAAAAGTTTGTTGGTATTCTAAATAACATCACTAAAAGAAAAAAGATATATACTTTTAAATATTTCGCATAGTGTACTATTTACTATTTTAAATTTTAACAATTGAAAGAGCTTATCGTATTGATAAGCTCTTTTTTAATTTTTCTAGGAAGTTGTTCCTGAATAAATTTAGTTCAATTTATAAAAGTTATATAAAAAAATTTAACTAATACAGAATCGTCCAAAACAAAAAACAAATGATAATCACAAAATTGACCAAACAAATATCACAGAAAAGATTTAATTAAATTTCTTCTATTAATTCCCTTATTTGTTCAATATGACGCTTTTCATGTACACCAATAAAGGGAATCCACTGTTTTAGATTGATTTGCCCAAAAATCGGATGAGGCATTCCTTTATCTTCTAGATTATGGTCTTTAGTTAATTCAACAAAGTCCAATAAGGATTTTCTCGATTGTTTCAATTTCTCTTTCATTTCATCCATCGTTATGTATTGATCTGTTGGTTCAAAATGCGGTGGAGCGGTTACTTTTTTAGCGCGATTAGTTGCAAGATGAATTGGTTTATCTGGTATGACTTCGCTTGGAGCCTCGTTAAATGTTCTAGTCATCAATTTAACTAATTTTGATTCCATTAAGTATAAATGCTCAAGAACTTGCATGATGGACCATTTTTCATTATTTATTCTTTTATTTAATTGATCATCAGTTAAATGATCAACACTTTCCAATAGTTCATTTCTAATTAGGATATTTTCGTTCAAAAGATATTCCCCATTTCTGATGATAATTGAGATTTACTACTAATTTTTAACATAGTTAAAGGCTGGATTCTATGAAACTTAAATTTGAGTAATGCAAATTTACATAAATATTATGAGCAAATTAATGAAATACTATCACTTAATTAATAGTTTAAAGTAGCTTGTAAATTTTTACAAATAGGATGAATTTGATTGGTATTGGAAGTTTTCGATTGTTATTGAATGTTTTTGAAAGAAAATGATTGATTTTTTGTTTTTTGTGACATATACTTGGTTTTATGAAAGGATGAAAACTATGTTAACTCCCGAAAGACAACAATTGATATTAGATATGATAAAAAGAATGGGTATTGTGAAATTAAGGGATATCGTAGAAGCGACGAATACTTCTGAATCCACTATACGTAGGGATTTAGTTGAGCTTGAGTCTCTTAATCTCCTAAAACGCGTTCATGGTGGAGCAGCTTCAATTAATAGCAAAGCCACTGAATTAAGTATGACTGAAAAAACGTCCAAAAACGTTCATAATAAAAAATTAATCGCAGGTCTTGCAGTTACACAAATAAATGAAGGCGATTGTATTTATCTAGATGCTGGTAGTACAACATTTGAAATGATTCCTTTATTAAAGGGTTTAGATGTAACGGTTGTCACGAATGGCTTAATGCATGTCGAAGCTCTTTTCGAGAATGAAGTGTCTGCATACCTTATAGGTGGAAAAATGAAAGGGCATACAAAAGCGCTAATCGGTAATATGGCTTCAGAGAGCTTAAAGAATTTCCGATTTGATAAATGTTTTATTGGAGCGAATGGAATTCATTCTAAATTTGGCTATACTACGCCGGACCCTGAAGAGGCATTTGTTAAGAAAACAGCGATTTCAATTTCAGAGAAAGTATATATAGTAGCAGATTTTAGTAAATTTGGTGAAACAAGCTTTGCTAAGATTGGTGAGATAGAAGAAGCGATCATAATAACAGACGATATAGATGACGTACTAGCTAAACAATTTGAGCAAAAAACATCAGTGATAAAGGTAGTGAAATCATGATTTATACAGTAACACTTAATCCATCAATTGATTACATCGTTGAAGTTGACGATATTCAATTAGGAAAAATTAATCGAATGAAAAGGGAAAATAAATTTCCCGGTGGAAAAGGAATCAATGTTTCTAGAGTTTTAAATAGATTAGATGTCAAGAGTGTAGCTTTTGGATTCGTCGGAGGATTTACAGGTGATTTTATTAAATCTGTTTTAGAAAAAGAAAATGTATCATCTGACTTTGTTCAAGTGGAAGGCGATTCTAGAATTAACATAAAATTGAAATCTCAATTGGAAACAGAGATCAATGGTCAAGGACCTTCAATTTCCGAAGAAAAGCTTACTCAATTTTTTGATAAATTAAATCAAGTTGAAAAAGGTGATTATGTAGTATTAGCCGGAAATATTCCTAATACTTTACCGCTTGATTTATACGAAAGATTGACTAAGTGGGGGAAAGAAAATGGCATTCATATCGTTGTAGATGCGAGTGGAAAAGCACTTTTAGATGTGGTTAAACATCAACCTTTTTTCATTAAACCAAATCATCATGAATTAGGTGATTTATTTGATGTCAAAATTACTTCAATTGAGCAAGCCATCCCTTATGGTAAAAAGTTAGTTGAGATGGGTGCACAGAATGTTGGGATATCATTTGCTGGAGACGGTGCAGTGCTAATTACTCAAACATCTGTTTATGTTTCAAATGTTCCAAAAGGAGAAGTCATTAACTCAGTAGGTGCAGGTGATTCACTTGTAGCTGGTTTTATAGGAACTTATGTATTGACAAACTCCATAGAAACGGCATTTAAAGTTGGTGTAGCATCAGGTAGTGCTACTGCATTTTCAGAGGATTTAACAAAAAAAGAGAAGATTGAAGAGCTACTTGAACAAGTAAAAATAGAAAAGAGCTAGGGGGGACGAGTTATGAGAATAACAGAATTACTTAAAATAGATACGGTTCTCATTGATTTATATGCATCATCAAAAATGAATGTAATTGATGAATTAGTAGAAGTATTAAATCAATCAGGGAAATTAAATGATAAACAACAGTTTAAAGAAGCAATTTTAACACGTGAAGGTCAAAGTACAACAGGAATTGGTGAAGGGATTGCAATTCCACATGCAAAAACTGCGGCTGTTAAAACTCCTGCAATTGCATTTGGGCGTTCAAAAGAAGGAATTGACTATGAATCTCTTGATGGTCAACCAGCTCACTTATTTTTTATGATTGCTGCAAGTGAGGGAGCGAACAATGCACATTTAGAAACATTATCGCGACTTTCATCATTATTAATGGATGAGGAATTCCGAAAATCATTATTAAATGCATCAAATGCAAATGAAATAATCGAACTAATCGATCAAAAAGAAAAATCATTAAATGCTGAAAATGAAGAACCAGAAACTGTTGCAAAAGATTCTACACGACCTTTAGTACTTGCAGTAACAGCGTGTCCAACAGGAATTGCTCACACGTATATGGCAGCGGATGCTTTAAAAGCAAAAGCAAGAGAATTAAATATCGATATTAAAGTTGAAACAAATGGTTCAACAGGAATTAAAAATGAACTAACAAGTGATGAAATTAATAGAGCATCAGCTATTATAGTAGCTGCTGATAAACAAGTTGAAGTTAACCGCTTTGATGGAAAACATGTTATCCAAGTACCAGTTGCAGACGGAATTCGTAAGTCAAAGGAATTACTTGAGCGAGCTGTAAAACAAGATGCACCAATTTTCCATGCGAATAACAATGGTGGCGGAAGTTCTTCTACTAAACAGGGTTCTGGTATTTACAAGCATTTAATGAGCGGTGTTAGTAATATGTTGCCTTTTGTAGTTGGGGGCGGTATTTTAATCGCATTAGCATTTGCTTTCGGTGGGATTCATACAAAAGGACCAGTAGCTGAATTACTAATGAAAATTGGAGGAACTGGTGCGTTTAGTTATTTAGTTCCAATATTAGCAGGTTTTATAGCAAGTTCAATTGCTGATCGACCTGGATTTGTACCTGGTGTCGTTGGCGGATTTTTAGCATCTAGTGCTGGCGCCGGCTTCTTGGGCGGTTTAATTGCAGGTTTCTTAGCAGGTTATGTTGTACTTGGACTAAAGAAAATATTTTCAAAGTTACCTAACTCATTAGAAGGTATTAAACCAGTTCTTTTATATCCAGTATTTGGATTATTAATTACTGGAATTTTAATGGAATTAGTAGTGAATCCTCCAGTAACATTTTTAAATACAGCATTAACGCATTGGTTAAATAGTTTAAATGGAGGAAATGCAATTCTTCTAGGATTACTTTTAGGTGGTATGATGGCTGTTGATATGGGTGGACCGATTAACAAAGCGGCATTCACATTTGGTATCGCAGCAATAGCTGCAAATAATTTTGGACCACACGCTGCTGTAATGGCAGGTGGTATGGTACCTCCGTTAGGTATCGCATTTGCAACGACGATTTTTAAATCTAAGTTTACTGAAATGGAACGTAAATCAGGTATTACAAACTATATTATGGGTATTTCATTCATTACTGAAGGAGCAATACCATTTGCTGCAGCTGACCCAGTACGTGTAATTGTAAGTTCAGTTGTAGGTTCTTCAATTGCGGGTGGACTTGCTATGGCATTTGGGATTACACTACCGGCACCACACGGAGGAGCTTTCGTTATTCCGTTAGTAAATAAACCATTATTGTATATACTAGCCATTCTGATTGGCTCAATTATCACTGCCATTATGTTAGGAATTTGGAAGAAAAAAGTGGATGAATAAGTAAAAAAATTAAGAGTGATCTTAAAAGTCAACTTCGACTTAAAGGATCGCTCTTTTTTTTATACAAACTAATAAGATAGACAGATAATGGAATTCACAAATGAATAATAAGCATTATTTAACGCAAAATAAAGCTAATTTATTGTATGAGTTTGGAAATTGGGTGAATTGCTATATGCGTTCGAATAAATATAAACAAAATTATCAAAATTCCAATATTGTAATAAGTGGGAATCTGGATCTAAATATTGAAAATGTAAAAAAATCATTATTGAATTCAAGTGATTTAACTACACGTAATTTAATGTTTCAAGATAAGAAGATTGTAGTTGTCTATATTAATACAATTGTAGGTAGGGAAACGTTAGAAACACAAGTTATTCAACAAATCATTAATAATTCAAAGGATACCATTCCAAATACGGTGGCAATTAAAGATGTTAAAAGTTCGGATTCGTTTGATGAATGTATTCTAAGTATAGTAAAAGGCAAAACGGTCATTTTCATAGAAGATGAAAAAAGTGTATTTATTTTAGAAACTACTTCATTTGAAAATAGATCCATTGAACAGCCTAGTAGTGAACAAACGATTAGAGGCTCTCATGATGGTTTAGTAGAGTGTATCATTACAAACATTAATCAAATTAGACGAAGAATTAGTAACCCTAATCTTGTTGTGAAAACTTTATCGTTAGGTGTAGAATCTGATACATGCTTAGCAGTCTTATATATTGATACGATTGCAAATGAGGACCTTGTTAAGGAAGTACATAGAAGACTTTCATATGTAGATGTTGATTATGTACATTCCCCAGGTAATCTTGAGGAATTCATAGAAGACAATCCGTATTCACCGTTTCCACAGTTACTGACAACAGAGCGATCTGATCGAATAGCAGGCAATTTAATGGAAGGGAAAATTGCTATTTTAACAGATGGTAGTCCTTCTGCACTTGTTTTACCAATAACGTTTTTTTCATTTTATCAATCACCAGATGACTATAATAGCCGATGGATGGTCGCATCATTTGCACGTATATTAAGATTGGTTAGTTTTTTAATTGCTATTTCATTACCTGCATTATATATCGCACTAGTCTCTTTTCATTTTGAAATTATTCCAATAGATCTTGTATTTAATGTAAAAAGTTCACTAGAGAACGTACCATATCCACCATTAGTTGAAGCTCTAGGAATGCAAATAACGTTAGAATTACTTAGAGAATCAGCAATACGCCTTCCAAATCCTATCGCACAAACATTAGGCGTTGTTGGTGGCTTAGTAATTGGAACTGCGGTCGTACAGGCGAATTTAGTTTCAAATACGATGATTGTCGTCATTTCACTGACAGCAATAGCATCATTTGTTGTTCCAGACAATGAGATCGGAACTTCAGTCAGGTTACTTGGTTTTCCATTAATGTTTGCAGCATCGTTAATAGGGCTAATTGGGATTGTATTTGGTCTTAGTATTATATTAATTCATCTATGCAAACTAGAATCGTTCGGATCACCCTATTTTGCGCCATTTGCTCCGTTTAGAAAAGCAGATCTTAAAGATACAGTAGTTCGTGCTCCGTTATGGAAAATGAAAAAGAGACCGTTTGCACCTTTACCAAAGAAATTTAATCGAGAAAATAATTCTAGAGGATGGGAAAATGATGAAAAATGAAAAGATGATTTCCATTTCACAATTTACATTTGTCATCATTCAAGCTCAAATTGGAGTAGCTTTACTTTCGCTACCATATGTAGTCCATAAACATGCAGGACATGATGGTTGGATTTCTGTATTAGTTGCTGGAATCGGGGTGTATTTACTATTACTTATCATGTGGTTACTTGGTAAACGATTTCCGAAGGATACGATATATGAATATTCATCGAAAATTGTTGGGAAATATATTGGAGTTTTTATATCCTATCTTTACATATTATTTTTCTTCATGGTATCGATTTTTATCGTAGTGGTAACTATTTCAACCCTTAAAAAATGGATTTTAACATTTACACCACCTTTTGTCTTAATTCTTTTTATTGTTGGTACAGGAGTATACTTAGCGAAAGAAAATATGAAAATAATTGCACGATTTTTTACTTTCGTATGTATTTTAATATTTTTTTTAATTTTCTTAGAGATTTGTTCTTACAATAATGTAAATTATCGATATATATTTCCAATCGGACAAGCGGGTGTTAAAAACATCTTTCTTGGTGCTCATGATGCGCTAAATTCAATGATGGGTTTTGAGTTTATTTTAGTATTATTTCCACATATAAAAGGAAATCCTAGCAAAATTTTGAAAGCTGGAACGATTTCAATTAGTTTTGTAACTCTATTGTATACATTTTTTTTAATTACAAGTTATATGAGTTTTAGCAAAGCGGAAATTTCAATCGTCCCTGAGCCGATTTTATATTTGTTAAAATCATTATCTTATGAAGTGATTGAAAGATTAGATCTAGTTTTTCTTTCAATATGGGTTGTACCAATTTTGACTTCCGTAGTGACTTATTTATATTTAACTAGTTTTGGAATCAGTAAACTTTTAAAATTTAAAAACCATAGTAAAACAACTATTTTTACGGGACTTTCATTAGCAATCTTCTGCCTTTTTATACCACAAAGTGAAGAATTTATTATGAAATTTGGGACATTTCTTTCATATTCAAGCTATTTTTTTATCTTTTTTATCCCTTTAATCTTATTAATTATTTCGTATATTAGAAAAAAGAAAGAGCTTGGTAATTTATATGAAGTATAAATTAGTAGTTATCTCTTTACTATGTATTTTGCCTTTAACAAGTTGTTGGGATCAAAGACTTCTTAAAGAATCTAAATTAGTTTATAGTATGGGATATGATTTAGAAGAGGATGATAATATTCTTGTAACATCTGTCATTAAAACAAATAGTCAAGGAAGTAGTGATCCATCACAAGTTAAGACAACAAATGTTATTGTTTACGCTACTGGAAAAACAACAAGTGATTCTAGATTAAAGGTTACTCGAAAAGTATCAGGTGATTATGCCACGAATAAAACAAGAGTACTACTACTAGGAAATGATTTGGCAAAACAGGATATTTATCCAATATTCGATGTTGTTTATAGGGATCCTAGAAGTTCTTTAGGAGCTAAAGTTATTGTAGCTAGGGGGAGAGCAGAAGAGATTTTAAAGCTAAATAAAGTAGAGGAATCGCTTGTAAGCGAAGAACTTTTAGATCTCATAACAACCGCAGAAAGCCACACTATAGTGCCAATTGAGAATGTTCAAACGATCTGTACCATTATGTTCGACCCAGGTGAGGATATTGTTTTGCCACTTATTGAAAAAGTTGATCAAAATTTAATCGATATATCCGGCTTAGCTTTATTTAACGGCCAAAAATATACAGGGTATAATCTTTTGGATGATGAGCCTACCTTGCTGCTATTATTTAAAAATCAATTGAAGAAGTACGCAAGGTTTAATCTTGAAGTAAATCCGAAAGAAAAAGACATTAGAGAAAGATATATTTCGATTCAAGTGAAAAAAAATCAGCCAAAAATGAATATTGAAGTTTCAAAAGAAAATAAAATAACCGTAAAATTAAATTTAAAACTAGAGGTTAATACACTTGAGTACGCACATGATGAATTAGATTCAAAAAAGGAAATTAATAAGTTAAACAAAGAATTATCAAAGCAATTAACAAAAAAAGCAGAGAAAGTCATTAAGACCCTTCAGGAATCAAATTGCGATGTATTAGGAATTGGTAGACAGTTAATTTCATTTCATCCGGAAGTGTGGAAAAAACTGGATTGGAATAAAGACTATGCTAAAATTACAATTAAACCAAAAGTGGAAGTAAGTATAGTTGGAACAGGCATTTTAAAATAAGCAAAAACCATCCATTTTGTCCGAATGGATGGTTTTTTATCATGATTAAATGACAAAGTAGTAAACACAGAAGAAGTGACTTAGTGTTCCTAGCATAATAAAAATATGAAAGATTTCATGGAATCCCCAGTTTTTAAAAGATAAAAATTTGGGTTTAACTCCATAAATGACTCCACCAACAGTATAGAAAATTCCGCCTAAAATTAATGCGAACATTCCTTTTATACTGATTGCATCAGTTAAAGGTGCTGAAGCAATAATAATTACCCAACCTAAAGCGATATATAGAGTAGTAGATAACCATCTTGGACAACTAAACCAAATTAATTTAAATAAAACGCCACAAAAAGCGATAAAAGTTACGATTGAAAACATAATCCATCCAATTTTCCCATTTAGACTAATGATACAAAAAGGAGTATATGTACCAGCGATTAAGATGAAAATCATTGAATGATCCATTCTTCTTAAAAAAGCGATTAGTTTATCGCTGGCTTTTGCCATATGATATGTAGTTGATGCCGAATAGAGAAGGATCATACTTATACCAAATGCGACGACAGCAGATGTTTGTAAAATACTCCCACCAGATAAAGTAGATTTAAAAATCATCGCTATTAAACCGAATAGTGATAAAACAGCCCCGACTAAATGAGTTAAAGAATTAATAGGTTCACGCATGTAGTTCTCCAAGTTTATCTCCTCCAACTATGTTATGTAGTTTTGATAACTACATATAAAGTTATCATTAACAAGGTAATCTAGTCAAGTGTTTAAAGTGTGAATATTTTGTGATAAAATAACGTTAATAATGACAAAAGTTAGAGGATTAAAAATGAAAAATATAACTGATATAATTCAAGAATTGGATTTAGACAAAAAAATATTATTAGATGATGTCCCAAATTTAGATCTATATATGGATCAAGTAATCCAGTTATTTGATAATAAGTTTGCAAAAACCGATGCTAATGAAAAAGTACTAACTAAAACAATGATCAATAATTATGCGAAAGCGAAACTGCTTTTCCCGATTAAAAATAAGAAATATACGAAGAACCATATTATATTAATTAGTCTAATTTATCACTTAAAAGGTGCACTTTCGATCAATGATATAAAAGAAACGTTAAATGGCTTAAATCAGAAAATTTTAGATAATAATCAATTGAATATTGATGATGTTTATACTAGTTTTTTACATTTAAATGAAATAAATTTGGATAAGTTTAAAATCGATCTACAAACTTCTGTTGAAAACGTAAATATCGAGCTAGAACAAATCGATGATGAAATAAAGGAATATATTGAGCAATTACTTCTCATTACTTCTTTCGTCAATATGAGTAATTTATATAGAAGTGCTGCAGAGAAATTAGTACAAGATTTAATTGATAAGTAAGAGTAAAAAAAGAATAAAACTTTTTACACGCTTTGAAATAAATTTTCAAATTCTTGCTCTTTCATTCGATAAACCGTCCATCAGAATTATTTATGTTTATAATAAACAGTAGTTTAGCTGGCGTACAAATGAGTGGTAAGGGGAGAATGAAAATGAATGTAAACTCAAATGATAATTTATATTGGACAATCATAAACCATAAAGAATGGAAAATTTATATAGCGGCAACAAGTAAAGGACTATGTTTTGTAGGTTCGCAAAATGGAGCGAAGCAAGAATTACTATTATTTAAAGAGAAATACTTTCCACAAATAGAAATGGTAAATGATGAAGTGCAACTGGAAGTTTATAAGAAAGAGATTATTGAATTTTTAGATGGCGAGCGAATTGATTTTAATCTAAACGTGGATTTTCGGGGGACAGCCTTTCAAAATGATGTCTGGAATGCGCTTCGCTCGATCAATTATGGAGAAACAAAAACATATTCAGACATTGCTGAAACAATCAATAAGCCGAAATCTGTTCGAGCAGTCGGGACAGCGATCGGTGCCAATCCATTATTAATCATTATTCCTTGCCATCGTGTGATCGGAAAAAATGGTGCTTTATCAGGTTATCGAGGTGGCTTAGATATGAAAAAAAGTCTTTTAAAAATTGAATCCATCCATTAATCGAGATGCTTTTAAGGAGCTGAACGGATGAATAGTGAACTATTCTATAAAAATCCTAAAACAATACTGAATAAAGGAACCGGTTTCCTTGCAGGATATACGCACTCCTTAAATCCATACACAGGTTGCTCATTTGCATGTTCATACTGCTATGTAAGGCAGATGCCCGTATCACTTTTTCGAAAAAAAGAATGGGGTAGTTGGGTTGATATTAAGCAAAATGCAGCTATAGTATTGGAAAAAGAACTGAAAAGGGCTAAAAGTAAAGGTGAAGTGACTATTTTCATGTCTTCAAGTACTGACCCTTATCAACCAGTTGAGCATAAAGAAAGATTGACCAGAAGCTTATTAGAAACTATGCTTCAACATCAGCCTGATTTCTTATTTGTACAAACAAGAAGTCCGCTTGTAAAAAGAGATATTGATCTTTTAAAGCTATTCAAAAATAAAGTACGCGTAAGTATGACGATTGAAACGGATTTAGATGAAATAAGAAAGATTTTTTCACCTTTCGCTCCTCCTATTAATGCACGATTAAAAACTTTGGAAGAGCTTGCGAAAGAGGGGATTCCAACACAAGCTACAATTGCTCCAGTTTTACCTAGTAGTGAGGATTTCCCAATAAAGTTGTCGAAAATTGTTAATAGAGTTTGTATAGATGATTTTTTTATGGGTGATGGGAGTGGAGGAAAACGGACAACACGCCTTGGTATAGAGACGAAATATAAAGAGCATAAATTAGAAGAATGGTATGATTCAGAAGCTTATCTGCTAGTTTATGAACGCTTTAAAAAATACTTTTCGGAAAATCAGCTTTTTATAAGTCAAAAAGGATTTGAACCTTAAACCTAAAATATATAACAAATCATTTCATAAAAATGATAAAATATATAACAATATTTGGTATTTTTATGGAAGATTATGTATGTGAATAGGAGAGGGAAAAGATGGCAGAAATAAAATTAATGAAAAGTAATTCAGATATTTTGAAAACGTTTCAAACAGTCAATCAATTACGTCCACATTTAAGAGAAGATAAATATGTTGAGACGATTAACAGATTAATAAATTCAAATCATTATCATCTTGTAGCCGTAGTTGAAAATGAAGAAGTAACAGCGGTTGCGGGCTATCGTATGACTGAATCATTAGCATGGGGTAAATATTTTTATGTGGATGATTTAATAACTAATGAAAGCCATCGTAAAAACGGCTATGCACAGCTTTTATGGAATTGGTTAATAAATGAAGCGAAAGAGAATAATTGTGAACAATTCCACTTAGATTCTGGAGTTCAGCGATATGACGCACATAGATTCTATCTTAAAAATAGGCTGGATATAACTTGTCATCATTTTCAATTGAATTTTTAAGCAGATTATTACAAGACAGAAACTACAAGATGATTGTAACTCTATGAAACTCCCTCTTTTGATCAGAGATTTTTAATGATGAAAACGTTGAATAAATTTATAGGGGACTTGTCCATGAATATTCCAATCTTAATTAAGATTGATTTGAAACAACTTAAGATTTGTAGCAATAATGTTTGGGAGGCTTTTCGATGAATAAGAAAGAAGATGAAAATATGTCAAAAAAAGTAAAAGAGCCAATCAAACCAGCTGAAACAACAAAAACTATTAAATCTATATACGACAAAATCAGAGCTCGTAATGGTGAAGCTTTAGAGAGACTGAGCAAAAACTAATAGAGCATTGCTATATACAAATACCTAGATGTAGCAGAAGTTGAAGAAGATAATAATACAGTGGTTAACTTTATGGATTAGGGTTACTAATCAAAATAACAGACCAACATTTGAAAACATTTGAAGAGGTAGTGCAATGGATTGAAGCATTCACTGTTTAATTACAGTCTATGTTTCAATCTATTTTCGTTTTAAATAAATTTAGAAGACCAGCTTATTATAGGTGTTCTATTTTGTTTGTTATTTATAGATTCTTATTTCATGGTGATCGTATCAATACCATTAAGACTGCTGGGGTACCTGTCTATTTTTGTTAAACTGAAAAAATCATGCTTTTCCTTTCCATTTGTAATCTTTCAAATCACTGCCTCAAACAATAAAAAATAAATTTTAGTAAATAAGATTTTAGAAATAGATAAAAGGAATGATATACTATCTTCAAATAGATCTAGGAGGATTTTTATTAATGAAAGAGAAAAATTCAAAACGGCTAGCTAATATTTCACTAATCGTTGCAACATGTGGTTTTGCTGCAACAATGCCGTTCCAATCTAAGCTATTACAGATCCTTTCTGGTGGATTTGAGGCAGCTTTAGTAGGTGGTCTTGCGGATTGGTTTGCTGTAACGGCAATGTTTCGTCATCCACTTGGTATACCTATTCCACATACTGCCTTATTGCCTAAAAATAGAGCAAAGATTACAGAGGGAATAATAAGTACGCTTAATAATCAATGGCTTAGTAAGGAAAGTTTAATTGAAAAAGTAGAAGAGCGTGAATGGATTAATCAAGGTTTAAGTGCATTTGAAGGTCTGCTTGAAAATGATGAATCTAGAACAAAAATGATTGAATCAATCCAACAATTTGGTGCTTCAATAAATGATGAAACAATCGAAAATTACCTGTTAACGACATTTAAACCGACTATCAATTCAATATCCTCACAGAAATTGCTTAGCAATGCTGTTGATACTGTAATTGAAAAAGAATGGGATGCAAAAACTTATGAATTTCTAATTAATAAGATTGAAGAAACAGTCAGCACACCACATATAAAAGAATTAATCGGAAAAGAGATTATTCAGTTTATCGAACGAAAGTTTTTCATGATAAAAGCTTTTCTACCAATGATTGGTGAAGAAAAGATAACTGAATTTGTACATAGTGGATTAATAGACTTACTAACAGAGTTAAAGGACCCTAAAAGTGATCGAAGGAATTTTATCCTATCCTTTATTCGATTGGAAGCAGAGAAAACTAAATCGAATGAAAATATCATTCATCAATTAGATGAATGGAAAAATAAAGGCTATGAATATGTTGTAAAACAAGCAATTAATTTGTTTAGAAATAAGTTAAATGATAAGGATTTTATCTTAAATTCAATCGAAAAAATCCTCGCTTTCATAAAAAATTCTAATTGGATCGATAATGTTGAACAAAGCTTTAAGAAATTATTGATCAACACAATAGAAAAATATCATCATAAAATTGCAGACTTAGTAAAATTCAATATTGAAAAATTATCAACAGAAGAAATAACTGATTTACTAGAAAATAAAATCGGTAAGGATATAACTTGGATTCGTGTTAACGGAGCTGTTTGTGGGTTTATTATCGGTTTAATTTTAACAACTTTACGCATTGTTTTTACATAATAATCAAAGCCTTAATTAACCTAAAAAGTTAATTAAGGCTTTTTTAATGAAATTAAAAAAAACCAATAAATAGAAACATAAGCATTTTATTGGAAAGAAAAATTTTTTTCATGTATTATATGTTTGTGTAAAAAATATTTTCCGAATAGATAGTTGGAATGAATTATTTGAACTAACATTAGCTAGCTCTAAATAAAAATTAAAGATCGTTTGAAAATATATTTTTTATAAATCATTTAAAAGTTCGACTAAAAGGGGGTTTAATTAATGGATTCTATGTCATTTGTATTGTTCGGAGCCACTGGTGATTTAGCAAAACGAAAAATCTTCCCTGCTTTATATAATTTATATATTGACGACAAGATGCCGGATGCTTTTTCAATCATCGGAATTGGAAGAAAAGATTTTTCACATGACGAATTTCAGAATCAAGTAAAAGAATCACTAATTACTTTTTCAAGACGTTCTATAGAAGACCAAAAGATGGTCCAAAAATTTCTAGATTCAATTCGTTATCAAAAATTGGATATCACGAACAAAGAAGGATTCGTTGAATTATTAGATTTAGTCAAAGAAAGAGAAATGGAATTAAACATTCCTGAAAACAGATTATTTTATTTATCAGTAGCACCTGAATTTTTTGATGTAATTGCATCAAATGTTAAAGAAAGCGGACTTGGCACAACGAATGGATGGAAACGTCTAATCATTGAAAAGCCATTCGGACGTGATTTAAAAACAGCTAGAGAATTAAATGAAAAATTAAGCAAATCTTTTAAAGAAGAAGAAGTTTATAGAATTGATCATTACCTTGGAAAGCCAATGGTTCAAAATCTAGAAGCACTAGAATTTGCTAATCCGGTTTTACAAGCATTATGGAATAATCAATATATCGCAAATGTTCAAATTACTGCTAGTGAAACTGTCGGAGTAGAAGAACGAGCGGGTTATTATGATAAATCCGGAGCGATCCGAGATATGTTCCAAAATCATATGTTACAAATGTTAATGATGTCAGCTATGCATCTTTCAAATCAAAATACTGCAAGTGATGTGAGAGCTGAGAAGAAAAAAGTACTTGAATCACTTCGTCCTTTATTAAAAGAAGAAGTAGCTTCTCATGTAGTCCGTGGGCAGTATGGTTCTGGTGAACTAAATGGTAAGAAAGTAGTAGCTTATAAACAGGAACCAGGTATTGAGTTCTCTTCACAAAATGATACTTTTGTAGCAGCAAGAGTATTAATTGAAAATGATTTTTGGAAGGGAATACCATTCTATATCCGTACTGGTAAAAGAATGAAAGAAAAATCTACACGAATCGTTTTTGAATTTAAAAGTCCGATTCAAAACCTTTCTAACAAGAACAGTTCAAACAATGGGCCAAATTTATTAGTAATTGAAATTAACCCTAATGAAAGAGTTTCATTCTACTTAAATAGTAAAAACGTAGAAGGTAAAATTGAACCTGTACAAGCTCAGTATTTTGCTAATAAGGAAGCTCATCCTGAAGCTTATGAATTATTAGTAAATGATGCGTTACGAGGAGATTCAAAATTCTTTGCTCATTGGAATGAAGTAGAATTATCATGGCAATGGGTTCAACCAATTTTAGAAGCATTTGAAGAGAATTTAGTTCCACTTCAAACTTATAAAGCTGGTTCATTTGGTCCAAAAGCTGCAGATGAATTATTAGCAGAAGATGGATTTAAATGGTGGTTAGATACAGATTTTATTGAAAAACAAGACAAAGATTCAGACCTAAAAAGGAGCATATAAACGATGAATTCGATTTCTACATTATCAATTAATACAATCCGTACCCTTTCTATTGATGCGATCAATCAAGCTAATTCTGGTCACCCTGGTTTACCAATGGGTGCCGCACCAATGGCATATGCATTATGGGCTGAGCATTTAAAGCATAACCCAAAAAGTTCAAAATGGTTTGACCGTGACCGCTTTGTTTTATCAGCTGGCCATGGCTCAAGCATGTTATATAGCTTACTACATCTTGCAGGTTACGATGTTTCAATCGAAGACCTTAAAGATTTCCGTAAACTAAATAGTAAAACACCTGGTCATCCTGAATTTGGCCACACTGATGGCGTTGAAGCTACAACTGGTCCACTTGGGCAAGGGATTGCTACTGCAGTTGGTATGGCAATGGCTGAAGCACATTTAGCAGGTAAATTTAACAAAACTGACCTTTCTATTATTGATCATTTTACTTATGCATTAGTTGGTGATGGCGATTTAATGGAAGGTGTTGCATACGAAGCTATGTCACTTGCAGGTCATATGAAACTTGGAAAGTTAGTAGTTCTATATGATTCAAACGATATTTCATTAGATGGTACATTAAACCTTTCTTATTCAGAAGATATGAAAAAGAGAGCTGAATCATTTAACTGGCAATATTTAAGAGTAGAAGATGGTAATGATCATGTTGAAATTTCAAAAGCAATCGAACTTGCTAAACAAAACACAGATCAACCTACTATTATTGAAGTTAGAACGATTATCGGATACGGAAGTCCTAAAGTGGCTGGTACAAATAAAGCCCACGGTAATCCATTAGGTCTTGAAGAAGCGAAAGAAACGAAGAAAGCCTACGCTTGGAACTACGAAGAAGATTTCTTTGTACCAGAAGAAGTTAAGTTACATTTCAAAGAAATCCAAGAAAAAGGTAGCGAAAAAGAAGCAGAGTGGAAGCAATTATTTAATGCATATCGCGAAGCTTACCCAGAATTAGCAGCTCAGCTTGAAAAAGCAATTAAAGGTGATGTTTTAATCGAAGCAGAAGATTTATTAACTTTTGATGAAAATAAAACAATTTCTACTCGTGTTGCAAGTGGTGAAGCGATTAATCATTACATTAAATCAGTTCCAGAAATTTTCGGTGGAAGCGCAGATTTATCACATTCAACAATGACAGATATTAAAGATGAAAGTAAATTTGCAGTAGAATCTTATGCTGGACGTAATGTTTATTTCGGAGTACGTGAGCATGCGATGGGTGCAGCAGCAAATGGTATGGCATTACATGGTGGAGTAAAACCTTTCGTAAGTACATTCTTTGTATTTAATGATTATTTACGTCCTTCTATTCGTTTAGCATCACTACAAAAATTACCAGTAACTTATGTGTTTACACATGACTCAATCGCTGTTGGCGAAGATGGACCTACACATGAACCAGTTGAACATTTAGCAGCTTTACGTGCAATTCCTGGTTTAACAGTAATTCGTCCTTCTGATGCAAATGAAACAGCTAATGCTTGGGCTTATGCATTACAAAACACAGAAGGTCCGATTGCTTTAGTATTAAGCCGTCAAAACTTACCTGTATATGAAGAAACAGCTCGTAAATTAGATCTTCTTACTAAAGGTGGTTACGTTTTAACTGAAACAAATGACCAACCTGATTTAATTTTAATCGCTACTGGTTCAGAAGTATCATTAGCAGTAAATAGTAAAAATGAACTAGAAAAAGAAAACGTCTCAGTACGTGTAGTAGCAATGCCAAGTTGGGAATTATTTGATAAACAATCAGATGATTATAAAGAATCAGTTTTACCATCAACTATGTTAAACCGTGTATCTATTGAAATGGGTATTTCACTTGGATGGGAACGTTATGTTGGTTTCAAAGGTAAAAAAATCTCAATTGAGACTTTTGGAGCATCTGGAACAGGTAATGAAGTAATGGCATTATTTGGATTTAGCACAGAGAATGTAGTTAATGTAAGTAAATCTTTGTTAAATTCTTAATCAATAAATGAATAATTGATTTTGTTAACATAAAAAAGTGTAACTAGAGAAAAACAATAATATTACTGTAGATATTTTGGGAGGATAAAGTAATGAAAGTTGGTTTAATTGGATTAGGTAAAATGGGCTTAAATTTAGGTCAAAATTTAATGGATCATAATCACGAAGTAGTTGCATTTGATTTAAATGCAGCTGCAGTAGAAGAAATGAAAGGTTTAGGTGCAATTGGTACTACAAACCTAGAAGAATTAGTTAAAAATCTTGATACTCCACGTGTACTTTGGATTATGGTACCACATGGTGTTGTTGATTCTGTTATTAATGACGTTAGACCATTCTTATCAGAGGGCGATATTGTTATTGAAGCAGGAAATTCTCACTATAAAGAATCAATTAGACGTTATGATGAATTAAAAGAACATGGCATTCGTTTCATGGATGCTGGTACTTCTGGCGGTATGGAAGGCGCACGTAATGGTGCTTGTTATATGGTTGGTGGAGACCAAGAAGCTTGGGATATTGTAGAACCAATTTTTAAAGATACTTCAGTAGAAAATGGCTACTTATATGCTGGTAAAATTGGTAGTGGACATTTCTTGAAAATGGTTCATAATGGTATCGAATACGGTATGATGGCTGCTATTGGTGAAGGGTTTGAAGTTTTAGAGAAAAGTGACTTTGATTTCGATTATGAAAAAGTTGCAAAAGTATGGAATAATGGTTCAGTTATTCGTTCTTGGTTAATGGAATTAACTGAAAATGCATTCTCTAAAGATGCAAAACTTGATGAAATTAGAGGCGTTATGCATTCTTCTGGTGAAGGAAAGTGGACGATTGAAACTGCTCTTGACCTTCAAGCTGCTACACCAGTAATCGCAATGTCATTATTAATGCGTTACCGTTCATTAGATAACGATACGTTCACTGGTAAAGTAGTTGCGGCTCTTCGTAATGAATTTGGTGGACATGCAGTTGAAAAGAAATAAATAAAGTATAAAATAAGAAATATCCCTAAACAAATGGAGGAAATTGAAAATGAAATTTTTTATTGACACAGCTAACGTAGCAGACATTCAAAAAGCTTACAAAATGGGCGTATTATCAGGTGTAACAACAAACCCATCTTTAGTAGCAAAAGAAGGAGTTAAATTCGAAGATCGTATCGAAGAAATCTTAAAATTAGTTCCTGAAGTAGAATCTGTTTCTGCAGAAGTAACACCAAACGCGGTATCTGCTGAAGAAATGATGGCTGAAGCTGATGAGCTTATTAAAATCAATGGTGGAGATAAAAATATCACAATTAAATTACCAATGACACTTGCTGGTTTAGAAGCTTGTCGTTACTTAACTAAAAAAGGTATTAAAACAAACGTAACATTAATCTTCACTGTTAACCAAGCATTATTAGCAGCTAGAGCAGGTGCTACTTATGTTTCTCCTTTCTTAGGACGTTTAGATGATATTTCTGAAGACGGCGTATTATTAGTTGCTAAAATTGCAGAATTATTCCGTGTTCATAACTTAGATGCACAAATCATTGCTGCATCAGTTCGTCACCCTGACCACGTTACTCGTGTAGCATTAGCTGGTGCACATATTGCTACAATTCCTTACAGTGTAATTGAGCAATTATCAAAACACCCATTAACAGATCAAGGTATCGAAAAATTTGCTGCTGACTGGGCAAAAACAACATTATAATTTGTCATAAACTTATGATTCTTAAATAAGTATTAAGCCCCCATTTTCATTGAAGCAATGAAATGGGGGTATTTACATAAAAACAAGGAATAGAGGAGGAAAATAGAATGAATTCGAATCAGAAATTTGTTGGTTATGTAGGTACATATACTAAAAGTGAAAGTAAAGGTGTTTATCAATTTACACTTGATACTGAAAAAGAGCGAATTACAGACGTAAAACCAGTGGCTGAACTAGGAAATCCAACTTATTTAGCGATTAGTGAAGACAATAAGAATTTATATGCTGTTGTAAAAGAAGGAAATTTAGGTGGTATTTCTGTTTTTTCAATTAATGAAAACGGTGATCTACAAAAATTAAATGATCAGTTAATTGAAGGCGCTTCACCTTGTCATATTAGCGTGGATTCAAAAAAACAAAATATCGTTACAGCAAATTATCATAAAGGTACAATTGAACTATATAAAATAGATGAAGAAACTGGTTTTGCAAGTGTTGCGAAATCGATTATGCAACACGAAGGCACAGGACCAAATAAAGAAAGACAAGAAAAACCACATGCTCACTATTCTGGTTATACATTAAATGAAAAATACGTAGCTGCAATTGACCTAGGAATTGATCAATTAGTTACTTACAAAATCGAAGACAATTCTTTAGTTGAAGTAAGTAGTCTCTCTGTTAAACCTGGAAGCGGACCACGTCACATCACATTCCATCCGAATGGCAAATTTGCGTATATTATGACTGAACTTAGCTCAGAAGTAATCGCTCTTCAATTTAATGAAGAAAACGGAAGCTTTACTGAACTTCAATATATTTCTACGATCCCAAGTGATTTTACTGAAAACAATCAAGGTAGTGCTATCCATATTTCAAAAGATGGTCAATTCGTTTACGCTGGTAATCGCGGTCATAATAGCATCGCAGTATTTAGTGTAAATCAAGATACTGGTAAGCTTGAATTAGTTGAAATTACTTCAAGTGAAGGGAACTGGCCAAGAGATTTCGTTTTAGACCCTTCTGAAAATTATTTAGTTGGTTCAAACGAAATGTCAGGAACTCTAGTTTTATATTCTAGAAATAATACAACTGGTAAACTAACAGCGATTCAAACAGACGTACAAGTTCCAGAAGCTGTATGTGTGAAGTTCTTAAACGATTAATATAAATGGGGAGACTTTAAAATGGATTTTAAAATAACTGATGAGGCAAAAGAAATACTTGCAGAAGTAGAAAAAAACAAAATACTTCAATTAGAATTTGATCGTGGAAGTTGTGACGTTGTTAACAATATATACGAAATAAAAGTCATTAATAAAAGAGAATGTGGCCCAAATGAAAAAATGATTATTGGAGACGGATTTGAATTTATGGTTAATAAAAATTTTGAAGATGTTTATGAAGACCAACTAGTTATTGATTATAAGGATGGTTCTTTTATTTTCAAAAATAGAAACCAGATTTTTAATAATCGTATTGGATTGACTTATATTAAATAGGATTATTAAGGGGAATTAAATAGAGCAATATTTTAAGATGTGATTCTTTTATGAATCGCATCTTTTTTTAGTTAACAATTATAGGACTAGAATAATGTAAAAAATGAAGAGAAAAAATGAGAATTAACCCAATTGACGGTAAATATTGTTTAATAGATAATTAATATAGAATATCAAAAATTATAAATTGTTAATGGAGCAAACTAGTTAATGTAAAACGTTCTACATTTATAAAAATGACTACTATTTTACATACCTTATTGCTATCGTAATTTGATAATTTTAATAGAAAGGCGGATGATTTTATTGTTAAACAATAAAAAGTTCTTAACTATTTCAATTATTCTATTTCTAATATGTATAGGTTTAAGCATTAATTTTCCAAACGATTATACTTTGGGTGCAAAAGCTTCAGTCAATAATATACCGATTACGAAGGACAGCGGTATAAATTATAAAGGAGTTATATGGTTATTCTTCTTTGTAATTAGCCTTTATTTTCTTGCAAAAGCAATAAAAAAATACAAAGCTCGAATTATAATACTTGCTATAATAATTTCTGCAGTTAGTCCTCCTTACCTTACTTATGCATATCAAAATACGATTGCAACTGGCATTTACGCGATTTCATATGAATCCCAAAATAGTGAGTGTAATTTTGATAAAGTTAATGAAACAACACTGCATGGAGTATGTGAGCTTAATTTTAAAAACTACAGTAGCAAAGCTGTACATTTTAATGTTGATTTTTATGATAAATATCCGTTTGAAGAAGAGGTGCAAATGTTATCACTCATGAAAATAGGTGCTCCTTATAGTGTGAATTTAGCTGGAAATGAGACAAAAAGAGTAAAAATTGAAACGGATATTGATCTGTCAAAGATGAAACATCATATTGATGGTGGGGGCTCTAATGATGTACATATAATGATCAGCTCGGGAGATAAAACTAGAAAATTATAAGTCCTTTTTATTCATAAATCTACTAAAATAGCAAATAATTGAATAGTATAAATAGTATAGAGTCACTATGGTGGCTCTTATTTTTTATAGAAGGAGGTAAATTTTCGAAGTTGATTTCAGGATTAATTGCATTGAATGTGATATGATATAGTCTAAAAACATACACTTTTCTTAGCGATGTATATTTTTTACACTTTAGGGGATGGAGAAATGAAGATCGAAATGCTAAAAGCGAATATGCTGGCTGAGGATATTAATGACTTTATTCAATTAGTACATAATAGTTATGAAAATAGTAAGTTTACATCAATAAATAATAAAGATAAAATCTTTCAAATAAAACTACTAATTGAAGAGTACAGGTTTCAAGTATTAGTAGATGAACTCTTTAGAATTAATCGTTTTTCATGGGATGAAAAATACACATACTTATTGGTTAATAATTTTTTAAAAGGAATCAGTATTATTGATGAATACGTAGAAAATAACTACAATGAACTATATCTTTTTACTGCTAAACTATACTCTTTAAAAAGAGGTATAGATCTATTTAGTCCAAGAGAAGTATGATCGCGGTGTCAATTTAAAAAAGCTAGTTCCTTTTAGATGAGGACTAGCTTTTTTAAGGTTTATATGAAAGTTGTTATAGCTTTTTAAATCTGAATGGACTAACCATTAAAAAAGCGAGTATTAATGTAATCCAGGCATTACTATATAAAAACATACTCATTCCAGCTAAAGGTAATCCCGCAGCAGGTATAGGTAAACCTCTAAAATATCCAATAGTTGGTTTCGCACTAAATTTAGCTAATCTTAATGCGCCCATTGTAGGGAATAGGATAAAGGCCAAGGAAGTTAAAATTGATGGGGCCGAAATAGAATGAAATAAAAGTGCAGGAGCAACTCCAAAACTAACTATGTCCGCTAGGGAATCCAGCTCAACACCAAACTCACTATTTACTTTTAATTTCCGTGCAACTCTACCGTCAAGTAAGTCGAAAATAGCGGAGATGAAAATAAAAATAGAGGCGAGCAATATTAACCCACTCATATTAAAAGTAATTGATAGCACTCCACAGAGTAAATTTCCGATTGTAAGTAAATTAGGTATGGCCTTAATGATTTGAGTGTACATAGTGATCCCACCTGACTATTGAAAATCTTTAAATAGTATTTTCTATCTATGTACACATTATTCCTAAACTGATTTTTGAATAGTTGAAAGGAAAAACATTAGTTGATTTCAAGGGGATGTGCGAAAATATTGATTTTTATCCTTTAATAAAAATGACTAAAAAGACGTTTAAAAACGCCCTCTTAGAATGAGTTGTTCATTATATTTCAATTAGCTAATTTGCAACGGAGATTTCTTCAAACGGCATAGGACGATCGAAATAGTAACCTTGTCCGATATCACAATTTAATTTTTTAAACACGTTCATTTGGGCTTTCAATGGAATTTATTACCATTTATTTTAAAAGTTTTTTTAAGAATTTGTGTTATATTTTTGAAAAAGCTTCAAAATAAAAAGGAAAAAATTATCAAATAATGAATATTATTTACATAGGAATTTATTTAAAAGTAATTTTGGAGGTATTAAATGAAGGCATTATCAGCGTCATTTGGATTAATTCTAGAAGTAACTAGAATACTATTGATCTTCGGTTTACTAGGTGCTATTTTTTCAGCGGTTGTATCAAAAGCATATGGGATTATAGGTGTGGAACTTACTAAGACTGGATGGTGGAGTTCTGTAGGGATCCTTGTTTTAATTTTTGTCTTATATCGAAACTACATACAATTTAGTGGATGGTACAATGGAAAAGGGAAGGAAAAATTACCTACTAAAGTTACAAGACTATTCGTTTCATCCAGTGTAGTATTGATATTACTTCCTGGTTTAATTGAACTTGTACAAAAGTTTATCTAAAATAAAAATAGTTGGTTAGTGTAATAAAGAGATCGACGTATCGTCGATTTTTTTATTTCATAATCCGGAATTTTAGCTCATAAAGGAATCAAAAGTAGTAAGAAGGTAATAGATTACTCATAGAGTGTTCATAATTTAAGAAGCAAATATTTTAGGAGGGTTATATGACACTATTTGGCTATTTATTTTGGGGAATTATTGTTGTCGCAATTGCATTTGGTTTCTTCATGCAAAAAAAGTTTGGTACAGCAGCACCAGATAAATCGGATAGTCAAAAATTACATGAAGAAGTAACTAGACAGACACATAATAATGATCGTCCGAAATTTTAAAATTAATTCTATACAAGAATGTGCGGGTAATTCCACAAATATTTAAAAATTGGTTTAATATAAAAGTGTGGGGTAGTTCCTTTATTTTGCTGAGCTACCAAGAAAGGATAACAAATGAAAAAGATTGATGAATACTTCGAAACAGCAATGGAAGCATGGGATATGATGCAAAAAACAACAGATGATGAGGGAGCAGAATGGGCAGAAAGATTTGAACGCTACTTCTATGAATTTATCGATGAATTAAAAAATTGGTGGTCGAATCTTGACCAAAAACCAAAGAGTATTGAGGAAGCTGAAGAGTTGCCAGAAATAAAAAAATGGATGGAGCAAATTCCAGCACCTGTACAGATAAATTTTCAAACTGAGTTAGAAGATATTATAGACGGTTTTGATACAGTACGTTTTGATTAATAATGATTGTGAAGGCTACTATATCTTGGTCAAAATTTGAAAAGTCAGGGAGGGAATCTACTTGTTTAGTAAAGATGATGAAAATAGATTTAATATAGTTTATAAAGAAGGAAAATTGTCTGGCATTAAAATATTAGAAGATCGAGAAACAGGTGTTCATTACTTATTTAGTTGGGATGGCTATGCAGGTGGAATTACACCATTGTTAGATAAGGACGGGAAACCAGTCATAAAATTAAGTAATGAATAGTTCGCATTAATAAATTTGCGAAAATTGTAATGTCTAGGTGAAGCGAGGTCAAATAGAATGGCATTAGAATTGAAAATTAAGAAAGATGTAACAATCCGATCATATAATGAAATTGACTTTACTCAAATACATAATTTAAATAGAAGAGAAGAATGGAATAATCTCGTTGAAAAACAAGATGATACAAAGAAGGCATGGGAAAATTCAAACGTTAAATTTGTCGCGTGTTTGAATGATCAAATCATTGGATATATTAGAGGTTTAACAGATGGAAATATAACATTATATGTTTCAGAACTATTAATCGATAAACAGTATAGGGGATTAGGGATTGGGACAAAGTTATTAAAATATGTACATGAACTATATCCTAAAACGCGCATTGATTTGTTAGCATCAAGTTCATCTCAACAATACTACGAAACGATTAAATTTAGACGGTTTAACGGATACAGAAAAACTGTTTTGGAGTGGGATTGAGATATTTTGAGGTTTAGTAATACATATAAGGTTTAAATTTCATAAATAAGAAAAAAGTCACATCNNGATGTGACTTTTTTCTTATTCAGTAAGTAAACCAGCAAATAGTACCCTTAATCCATATAGAAATTGTTCTTCGAAATCAAAACCAAAATGATACTGCTCACCTAAAAATGAAGTAAAAGCAGTAATTTCTTCAAATGAGAAAGTGAATTGCTTAGCACGATATTCATCTGCTACAAAGGATAGGACATAATTGTTATATAGATTGCCAGCAACTATACAGTTTTTATCAGAAACACCGTATTTACTTAAAGTTGATAAAGTGAATTTTACTGCCTTTAATCTACTTGGTGTCATCGGCATTGACTGTGCAAAAACTTCAACTGCATCTCTTGTGTTTAGTAATACTCTACGGACTTCTAAGGCGAGGGCAGTTAACGCTTCTTTTGCATCATCAATTTCTACAGGTAGGACGATTTCATTATTAAGGTTCTCAGCAATTAAATCAATTAGAGCCTGTTTATCTTTAATATGCCAATATAAGGATGCAGCCTTAATGTCAAGTTCTTTTGCTAATGTGCGCATTGATAGATTACTTATTCCATCACGATTTAATATTTCAAGTGATGCGCTTACAATTGCTTCTTTAGTAATAGCCATAAAATCTCTCCAAAAAAATATAATAATATCCATTGACTCTAACGGTGTTAGATGATAATCTAACGTTGTTAGGGAGCTAACAATGTTAGAGGTGTTTACAACCTCATTGTACAAGAAATGGAAACTACTTTAAAGTTGGAGTATTTATTTATACAAAAAAGTATGGTTATTTATATAAAAGAGATGGGTGGATCTTACTATGAAAAATATGCGGAAGAAAAAAGACGTTGGTATATATGGATTAACTGCAAAATGGTATGATAAAAATTCACGAAAAAGCCGAATGACTCAAATGCAAGAATATGCAAATGAAATTAAAACATTAGTCAATGAAGAAGCAAAGATTTTAGAAATTGCACCTGGTCCAGGGTATTTATCAATTGAACTTGCGAAGATGGGCTTTGAAGTTACAGGTGTAGAAATAAGCCCTGATTTTGTTACGATTGAAAAGAATAATGCAAAAGAAGCAAATGTTTTAGTTAATTTTAAAGAAGGAAATGCATCGAATCTACCTTGTGAAGAAAATACATTTGATTTTATTGTTTGCAGTGCTGCCTTTAAGAATTTTAAAGAGCCTGTAAAGGCAATTTCTGAGATGTATAGGGTATTAAAACCGGGTGGAACAGCTCTAATTATTGATATGAATTTTAATGCAACGGCTGATGATATAGAAAATGAAATTAATAAAACTGAAATGAAAGGCTTTGATAAGCATTTTGTAAAATTTGCATTCAAAACATTCTTGAAAAAAGGTGCTTATACAAAAGAAGATTTTGAAATTTTTATAAATGAAACGGAATTTATGGATTATAAAATTAAGCAAGAAGATATTAGTTTATATGTTTATCTAACTAAGTAATCCTTTAATAATGATTATAAAAAAAGTAAAAAGTCGAACTCCATCAATTGGAATTCGACTTTTTTAACAGAAACTTATTTGTTGTTCATAAAATTTTGTTTTTCTAAGTAATTTAGAACTGTTTGAGAATATTCGTGATGAGATTCTTGCGTATATTTTGCAATCGTGTAAATTTGCGCAAGGTTTTTTAATCCAAGTTGTTCTGTCATTTCTTTCAGTTTTGGAACGTCCATATAACGTTGCCATCCTTTTTCATTTCTTTCATTGTAAATTTCAAGAATTTCTTCATCCGAATAATCATTATATTGTTCATAATGAACAAGACCATGCCTTGGTAGACGGTCACGTAGGGCAGGATTTTCTTTTGGATAGCCTAATGAATAACCTACGATCGGTACAACATTTGGTGGTAAGTTAAGAATTTCTCCAATTTGATTACAATTTGCTAGCGTAGAGCCCATATAACAAAGTCCAAGACCTGCATTTTCAGCTGCTAGAGCACAGTTTTGAGATGCCAAAGTAGCATCAATTGCCCCAATCATAAAGCTCATGAAATTGTCAAAATGAACTGGTGCATCATTAAGTGTAAGCCATTTTCTCATTCGATTAAAATCTACACAGAACGTTAAAAGGATTGGTGCATCAATAACCATTGATTGTTCCATATGTGCAGAATATAATTTCTTCCTAATTTCTTTGTCTTTCGTGACGATTATGGAATAAGACTGCATATTACCACTTGATGAAGCGCGAATACCTGCATCTAATATTTGATCTAATAGTTCTTGACTAACTTCCTTATCCTCATATTCTCGTATCGATCTGTGTCCATGTAAAACATCGTTGAATTCCAAAATAATCACTCCTAGTATTATAAGATAGTAGTAGAAATAAATATAATCAATAAATCTGTTTAGAAATTCTTAATACATAATTATTTCTGAATAATCTAATTATAAAGTAAAGATATCATAATTTGTCGAAATCGTATAGTTTTTTGCACTTTTATGAAGAAAAATATTTTCGTGAAATAGAGTGATGTTTTAATCTTACTTTGTCTTGAAGACAAACATAAAGAGCCCAGTCTAGAAATATAGACTGAGCTTCTGTTTATTACTTCATTCTAACTTTAAATTTTTGAATTCAATTCGATACAAGTCGCGTCGTCGATCGCGTAATTGTCGGACAGAACCTGTGTTACGAGAACGTCTTAATTTTTCAAGATCGACATCTCCAACAACGACAGTATCAACATTCGCATCACATTCACCAACAATTCCATCTCTTGCAAAACCGAAGTCTGAAGGGGAGAAGATACCGGATTGTGCATATTGAATGTCCATGTTTTCAACGTGAGTTAAATTTCCTACCGTTCCTGCTATACAAGTATATACTTGGTTTTCAATAGCTCTTGCTTGAGCACAATAACGAACTCGGAGATACCCCTGCCGATCGTCAGTACAAAATGGTACGAAAATGATATTTGCACCTTGATCTACGGCTATACGAGCAAGTTCAGGAAACTCAATATCATAACAAATTTGTATTGCGATTTTACCACAGTCTGTGTCAAATACATGTATTTCGTTTCCTTCTGAGATTCCCCACCATTTTCTTTCATTAGGAGTAGCGTGTATCTTCAATTGCTTTTCAATCGTGCCATCTCTTCTAAATAGATACGCCACATTATAAATATTTCCATCTTCTTCAACAAAATGCGATCCCCCGACAATGTTGACATTGTATCGTACGGCAAGTTCTGTAAAAATTTCGATGTATTGTTCAGTGTATGTAGCTAGTCTACGAACAGCTTGATCAGGTCGTTTTTCTTCAAGGAAAGACATCAATTGAGTTGTAAACAGTTCTGGGAAAACGGCAAAATCCGAACCGAAATCAGCCGCGACGTCAACATAATATTCAATTTGCTTCGTAAAATCTGCGAACGAATCAATTTTTTTCATCATGTATTGTATAGCACATATTCTAACTGGGAATGACGCACGATAAACACGCTTGGATTTAGGAAGATAGTCAATATTACTCCACTCCATCAAAGTGGCGAAAGAATCCGATGCCTTATCATCTGGGAGATAGCGTGTGTTAATACGTTTAATTGTAAAACCTTCCATTAATTGAAATGACAAAACAGGGTCATATATACTATGTTTCTCTACTGCAGCTACATACTCACGAGGTGACATTTCCTCTCTATGTTTATGGTAATTTGGAATTCGGCCACCTATAATGATGCTTTGAAGATTTAATTGCCGAGCTAGCTCTTTTCGTGCTTCGTAAAGACGATGACCTATTTTCATCCGACGGTATTCCGGGTCGACCATTACTTCAATTCCATATAAATTAAACCCATTAGGGTCATGATTTGTAATATAACCATTATCTGTAATGACGTTCCACGTATGTTGATCATCATATTCATCAAAATCAACCATCAAGCTTGAACAGGAGCCGATAATTTTATCTTCATACTCAACACAAAACTGACCTTCAGGAAAAATTCGAATATGACTCTCTAATTGCTCCCGCTTCCAGCCCTCCATACCTGGAAAACAACGGCTTGATAATTTCATAATCTCAGCAATATCATCCATACGTATATTTCGCACTTCAATTTTCTTCTCGTATTTTGACATATCTGTTTCTGACATATTCTCACGTCCTATATTTAAATATCTTATTTATAATGATCAATAAATTAAAAATACACTGTTAGGTTACCCATAATTTACCTTTTCAACATAGGAGAAATAGAAAGAAACAGTTTATCAATAAAAATCATAGTTATATCAACAAATTTCGGTATTTTATCAACAAAAATAATAACTATATCAATAAATTTCACCACTTTATCAACAAATGACATACTTTGTTCGTATTACTGCTAATCCACTCATATCAAAATAAAAAGAGCTGTCTCAAGATTTCTGAGACAGCCCATTATTCTGAACGATTATTCCGAAAAGCTTTCGGCGAAACACCTACGATTTCTTTAAAAACTTTACCGAAATGATTTTGGTAATTAAATCCGACAGCAATAGCTACTTCTAAAATAGATTTATCGGTTTGAAGTAACAGTTTTTTACTTTCATTCACTCTGATCTTATTTAAATTATCATTAAATGACATGCCAGTTTCATTTTTTAATTTTTTTGAAAGGTGAGAAGTACTAGTATTAAATTTTCTAGCTACTTCCTGCAAAGTAATACTTTCATAAAAGTTTGTATTCAAGTAAAGAATGATTTTTTTTATTAAATTAGAGTAATTTGGATTCGAAAAATAGATTATGCATTCTGAGAACTTTATAATCATTTCTTTCATTAACTTAAAAATAGTAAGTCTTGAAGTTAAACCTTCCACTAACGTAATATATTTGTCTGCTAATGTCCTTGCATATTCATGATCACTACCAGAATCAATAGCGTATTGTGAAATAATGCCACAGGCTGCTATGAAATGATTTTTCATGGATCTTAATGAATCTCCTTTTGCAAGGTCGATTTGATCAAATGTATGGAGGAGTTTATTAAAATCAAATTTTTGGTCTAATTCAGTAAATTTCCCTTCTAGTATGATTGATTTAAATTCTTCATATTCCTCAGAGGTTGCATGTCTTGTGTCATTCTCATAATAAAGTTCAATTAAGGAAACATCGGGAACATAAGGAGTTAGATGGTCATTACTTTCATGATGATAAATTTTAGGTTGAGAGATTGCGTTATTAGAAAATGGTCTGATTAACCATTGAAATAATTTTAAAAAATGCTCCTGTTTTTTATAATTATCAGTTTTTGCCGAACCGTTTGAAGAATCCAAGTTTAAAGGAGTACTTAATATAATAATTAAACTTTCACCTTCTTTTTTTATAAAAAAAACATCGTATAAGTTAGATTCAGACCAATATAGCTTAAAATGATTAGTTTGAGATTCTAAAATAGAATAATAGTTCGACTTTATTAATTCAATCATATTCGTCGTGATTCTATTAGATGAAACAAAAGAAAATAGGATTCCGAACTCCAAATCAATTCCTAAAATATCAATTTCAGATACAATATGAAAGCTTTTTAACTTCATTTCTAATTCAGATAAATTCATGTGATGATAGTTTTTCAAAATAGAACCCCACAATTTAGTCAATATTTTATCAAAATGAACAAAATTATATCAAAAGTATTGTTTCTTTTATTATATATTTTAAATACAGCAAAATGAAAGGGTTTACACTAGAATAAAAAATCAGAATTTTTAGGTAAATATTAATGTGAATCCAGAAAAATTTACAAAGTTTAATATAAATAATGAAAGAAGGAGATTTTATGAATTTAATACCAAAAATCAACGGAAATATTGAAATAAAAGAAAATATTTGTTTTTTAATAAAGGAATCTCTAACAATTAGAAACGCAGATTTCAGTGAATTGGGAATTGAAGTATTTTCAGAGCGACTAAATTCTAAATGTGGCATTTTAGTTTCACATTCAGATTTAAGTTCAGATCCAAGCATTGATCTTATAAAAGACTCCTCAATTCAAAAAGATGGCTATAAGATTGATATTTCCGATGAGCAAATAAAAATATATTCAAAAAATGACGCTGGGGTAACGAATGCACTTACGTCACTATATGTATTAATTGTCGATGCAATTAAAAATTCGAATCGAAACTTAAAGGGAGTTAGTATTACTGATTATCCTAAGTTTGAGCATAGAGGATTATTAGTTGATGTTAGCCGTAACTTCTTCGGGGTTAGTGTAATGAAAAAAATCATCGAAGAAATGGCATTAAATAAATTAAATGTATTACATTGGCATTTATCTGATGACCAAGGATGGAGAATTGAGTCAAAAGTATTTCCAAAATTAACTGAAAATCAAGCTCATTATTCACAAGATGAAATAAGAGATGTAATTAAGTATGCCGAAGCAAGAGGCGTTGAAATCATACCAGAAATCGATATGCCAGGCCATGTTACCGCCTTGTTAACTGCCTATCCAAATTTAAGCTGCTTTGATGAAAAAGTGGAGTTAGTAAATGGTGCTGGTGTTTTTAAAACAGTTTTATGTCCGGGAAAAGAATCAACATATACTTGGGTATTTAAGCTATTAGACGAAATGGTTCAGCTATTCCCTTCTAAAAAATTTCATATAGGTGGAGATGAAGTTCCTAAAACGAATTGGAGATCATGTCCTCATTGTTTGGCATTAATGAAGAAGAATAACATTTCTAATTTTGATGACCTTCAATATGCTTTTACCAAAAGAATAACAGAGCATTTAATTCAGCATGGAAAAGAAGTAATTTGTTGGAATGAAACATTAAGATCAAAAGAGGTTGAAAAAAATATTACGACACAGTATTGGGTTGAATTTACGGAGGAAAGCTACTGCTTACCATATTTTAATGAAGGATACGAAGTAATATTTTCAGATATGTTTAATAACTATTTTGATTATCCATATTCCATCGTAACTTTACAAAAGACATATGATTATACACCTTCTTTAAAAGCTTCGAATGTACTTGGAATCGAAGGAGCAATTTGGACTGAAAGAGTTGGTACGCCTGAAATTTTAGAATATATGATTTCTCCTAGAATAAATGCTCTTGCTGAATCAGCTTGGACAATTAATCGAAATTATGAAGATTTCTTAATTCGACTGAAAGTATATATGGAAGATTTAAAGTTAATTACTCTAAATTGTGCTCCGTTTGAAGCTGCAACAATTAGTGGAGAGGCTGCTAAAGAAGAATCAAAACAATTTTTAATGATGATGTTTGAACTACTTCAAACTAGCGATATTGACATGGGATTAGATGAAAGTGAAAAACAAGTGATGTTATCTAAGTTCTTAAATAATATATTTGATGAAAAAACAGCTGCAGAATTTATAAACCAATTAATGTAATGATAATTGAAAGTAAGGGTGATTAAGGATGGGGAAAAATTCGATTGTCAATGAAAGAGTTATCATAGAAAATAATGCGAATCCAAAAAATTTGTTTGCTACATCTAGATTAGAGAGGTTTATGTACAACATTTATTTCTTTGGTCAAAATATTATTTTCTTTATTGTCTCATCATTTTTAGCAGTATATTATACAAATGTTTTAGGGATTAGTGCCACAACAGTAGGAAGTATTCTTCTACTTGCAAGAATTTGGGATGCATTTGTAGATCCAACTCTTGCAACTGTTATTGAACGATTAAACTTAAAAAGCGGTAAGTTTAAGCCATGGGTAAATCTTGCAGCAATAACAGTACCAGTTATGACATTCCTTTGTTTTGGTTTTGGTGATCAACTTCTTCATGCATCTGAGGGTGCACGTATTGCATATGCGGCAATAACATATCTAATTTGGGGTACACTTTATGCCGCTGCTGATGCACCTGCCTTCGCATTTTCAACGGTAATTACACCAAATCCAGAAGAACGAACAGTCCTTCTTGCAAACAATCAAATTACTGGAATTATCGGTATTCTTGTTGCGGTAGCCGCATTTCCCAGTGTTTTAAAGGCTACGCATAATAATTACATGATTACTGTTTTAATATTTTCAATCATAGCATTTATTGTCATGTCATTTACAAGATTCGTAAACGAGCGTGTAAAATCAAATAAAAAAGAACCAGCAATTAAAGAAATCCTTCATTCACTACTAAATAATAAATATTTAAAAACAATTGTAATTGTCAATATTATTGCAAATGGAGTAAATTTTACGAATACATTAGCACCATTCGTAGCTACTGATATTTACAAAGATGCAACAAAAGTTTCACTTATTCTTGGTGTTGGAATACTACCAGTCGTTTTAGTTGCTCCATTTGTTCCAAGACTAATAAGAAAATTTGGTAAGATCAAACTTATGTCAGTTGCATTAGGAGCAAATGCGTTACTGTCATTCATTACATTTTTTGTAGCTTACGAAAACTTTGGGCTATTTTTAGGGATATCTGTTCTTAAAGCAATTTTTATTGCTCCACAGCTTGTAATTTATCCGATGTTCTTTGCCGACTCGGTTGAATATGATTGTTATCAAAATGGTACTCGTTTTGAAGCAGTAATATTTGCAACTCAAACTTTTAGCTCAAAAATTATCGGCGCAATATCTGGAGGACTTGGAATGTGGATTATTGGTGTAGCTGGTTATAAAGCTGCTACAGGTGGACATGCTATTACACAAACTGCAGGAACACTTAAATCATTATGGGCAACATTTAATTTAGGTGCAGCAGTTGGATGTTTAATTGCTTTAATCATTTTCCTTAAGTTCTATGATTTATCAGAAGATAGAGTAAAAGAAATGGCAATTGCTAATCAAACTAAAAACTGAATTTTATAGATTATTGAAAGAGACTAGCGAAACTACGCTAGTCTTTTTGATGTTTCATTTATAATAGTTTTGGAGTAGAAGTGGTCGAATAATACGTAAATAAAATTTGTAAAAAATAGAAAGTAATCACTCCAATAGTACATATGATGGGTCTACTTGGTATTAGGATCATCAATTTACATGAAAAGTAAAAATCAACAACATTTAATAACAGGGCATTTATAAAATAGACGTAATTTTCCCAAGTCACAGGTGTGGATACTCAATGTATAATAAGTTTGTGGGAGATGCTGGAAGTTTCTAAATAAAAACTAACCAAATAAATACATAAAAGGGGTCTAATTTAATGAAAAAGTTTTTTTCTGTTTTACTGCTAATCTTAGTCATGTTAACTGGTTGTAATTCCGATACCGTTTACTCATCTGGTTATGATGGTAAAAAATTAATTATTGGTGTTATAGGTAATTTTCCAAAAGTAAGTGAAGGGAATGTGAAATTCAAAAAAATAAGTTTTAAAAAAATAGAGGAAAACAAAAAACTTTCGTCAGAATTTGATGCCGTTTTTATTATGAAGAAACATCTCTCCGAAGCTTCCGACAGTAAATATGCAAACATTTACAAACATTCCGATATTCCGTTTTTCTTTATTGGATCAAAAAAATCATATATAGCATTTGTAGATGAACAATTTACCTACGAAGATGCGCCTAATTTAAGAAACCCACCATATTCAATAGGTTACCCATTTGGGAAAGGGAAAAATCAATATTGTGCAAATGATATTGACAAAGTAAACAAAAATACAATTGACGATGCATACTCTCGAATATTTACATCTATTGATTCTGGTAAATGCTTTAACGATTAATAAATGCAATTTGAGTGTTTGTGAAGAATTATCATGCACTAACTGGCTATGCTGATTACCTGAAAGAAAAAGGAATTAACAATCAACTTGATGAAATATAATGAACTCTTATGTAACGAATGCGTTCGTTACATAAAAAACTCTAAAGGCTGCCTAAACAGACAGTCTTTATTTAGTTTAAAATTCAACATTTTATTTAAACAGAGACTAAATATTAAAGAATGATTAATAGAAAACAGATTGATAATTTAACGTTTTTTTTAGATAGAGATTATTGATAATTGACTAATTTAAATTACGGAAATTAAATAATAATATTATGTAAACCGAAAACTATTTATAGAATCAATATTATATTATTAAACCAATAATAGGACATTGACTACTCCCAAAAAATACTTTAAAATTACCTTTAATTCAAGATAATTGAAAGGAGTTGAAATGATGAAAAATGATCAAATTTCAACAACTAATTCGCACCAATTATTTTCAGAAATTAGTAGGGCAAATCGAGTTATAACTGATTCTTCAATTAATAATATAAAGTGTTTTGGATTAAACTTAACCGAATTTGCAGTTTTAGAGTTGTTATATCATAAAGGCGATCAGCCAATCCAACAAATTGGTAAAAGAATATTAATTTCAAGTGGGAACATGACCTATGTTTTAGATAAACTAGAGGCAAGGCGATATATTAAACGATTGCATTGTCCTAAAGATCGTAGAGTAATCTATGCAGTTTTAACTGATGAAGGTAGGAACGTAATTTGTACCATTTTTCCAGTTCACCGAGAAATGATTCACCAACTATTTTCCGAATTAAATTCAGTTGAAAAAGATATGTTGATTTATTTATTAAAAAAGGTTGGATTAAATGAGAAATAATCTCAATGTAAAGATAACTTGATTCAAAATAAATCTTAGCGAAAAGCTGTCATTAGACGGCTTTTTTTGTTAAGGATGGAAATAATAAAATAGACTAATAGTTAAATGAGGTATGTAATCATGGATGGGAAGTTTAAAGGTAAATCAGTCATCATTACAGGAGGGGCTAATGGCATTGGTGAGGGGATTGCTCTTGCTTTTGGAAAATTAGGAGCACTGGTTTTTATTGCTGATATTGATGGAGAAAAAGGAAATAAAGTAGTACAGAAAATTGAGGGAAATGGTGGAAGAGCAATATTTCATAAAACAGATGTTGGAATCGAAGAAGATATAATAAATCTTATTAACAGTGTAATCGCTCAAACTTCTACACTTGATATTTTAATTAATAATGCAGGAATCTCTGTTTTTAAACCATTTTTGAACTTAACTACGGATGAATGGGAAAGAGTGATCAATACAAACTTGAGAAGTGTTTTTATATCATCCAGAGAAGCTGCCAAAGTGATGAAAAATGGAGGAAGAATCATAAATATGGCATCAACTAGAGCAATGATGTCGGAGCCGAATTCAGAGGCTTATGCAGCATCGAAGGGTGGAATTGTATCTATTACGCATTCATTAGCTGCATCATTACAGCCAAATGGTATAACAGTAAATTGCATTAGCCCCGGATGGATTGAAGTTAGTCATTATGAGGAATTAAAAGAAACTGACCATCTTCAACATTGGTCGAACAGAGTTGGTAAACCTGAAGACATAGCTAAAGCTTGTATTTATTTAGCAGATCCAGAAAACAACTTCATTAACGGTCAAAATATTATTATTGATGGTGGTATGACAAAGAAAATGATATATGAAGAATAGAAAAAGCAAGGGAAAGTAACTTAACGGGTTCGGTTCAGAGGGAGAAAACAGTAAATAGTATATACTTTGGAGATGTAATTCACATATGAATTGGCATCTCCTTTTCTGTTGTAATATCAATGATTATATGGAGCTTTGATGAAATTTGGACCACTAATTCGTAGATAATTTGGTATAGTACGCATAAATTTATGTGGTGCTTACGAATTGATACACTAAACCAGGTGCAATTGGACATTTAAAAGAGTGATTGAAATCCATTTATCTTAGAAAAATAAAGTATAATGGGATTATATATTTAATTCTTATTCAACTAAATGGCAGTTTAGTTGAACAAGGAATTCAGTGTTAATATAAAAGCAGTAATGATTATAGAGGTGTATAAATTGACTGATGAAATAGTAACTATTGATGTAAGTAATATAAAAACTAAAAAAGATTTACATTTACTACTTAAAGAAAAATTAAGATTTCCTGATTTTTATGGTGAAAATTGGGATGCATTTTGGGATGCAATTACAGGTTTAGTAGCACCATTACCTAAAAGAGTTGTATTTCTTGGATGGTCAGAATTAGAAAAAAATTTACTGGAAGAATCGGAAATATTGAAAGAATGCCTTTTAGAATACAATGAGGAACATGAAGACCTTCCTAACTTTATTTCTGAATTTATTTTTAATTAATTAATCAAAAAGAGTTAAGTTTCAATACAACTAAAGCATGCTTTAGTTGAACATAAATACCGACCAAAGGCAGCTATTTACATAAGTTTTAGAATTAATTTATATGTGAAACATCATTTTAACGAAAACTATTAATGGTAATAAAAGGAAAAAATAAAATGCTATCGAATATCATTAATAAAATAATTAATGTGAGGGCAAATAAGCATGTTTTTAATTTTATTAGTTGTTTTATTTACAATCATTGGATATTTCCTTTTTTGGTTACCACCAGCAATTGGAGGAGCTATTGCTTTTGGTATATTTTTTGGCATATTGATTAGAGGCTTATATTTTTTATTCAATATTAATAAGAGAATTACTAAAGCACTACCCACCCATAAAGAATTAGAGCTTGAAGACTTTATGAAAGAATTAAAAGAAAAGAAATTTTAGATTCCACAAATTCAACTAACGCATGCGTTAGTTCAACAAGAAATGAACAAAAAAAGGCATTGCTCTTTAGCGATGCCTTTTTCTCATATTATTAACTAATACCAATTAGCATGTTATTTATATTGCTAATTCAATTGATAATAAGTGTATTTTTATAAGTTTTCTCCCCGTCAACCGAACCCGTTAAAAGTAACTCCCCTTGCTTTTTCTTATTCATTACTGATTCGCTTAAGCTTACTTTCCTGTATCCTCGACCTAAAAATATATCTTAATAAATAGGGGACTACGATAAAGATAAAAAGTGTTCTAAATAGTTGATAGCACATAATGACAGTTATATCCGCGTCTACTTCCTTTGCAATAAGTGCCATTTGATCCATTCCGCCAGGCGCTAGACTTAATAGGGCGGTTATATGATCAATGGTGTGAATATGAGTTAAAAAGATACTAGATAAAAGTGAGAAGGTTAATAAAATTACGCCACTTAAGATTGAAACTAAAACTATTTTTAATTTGTTAGCTAATTTTTCTGGTTTCAATAATAGACCAATATAACTTCCCATCATTAGCTGAGAGCAGTTCAAAATAACAGATGGTAATGCAGGGCCATGTAGTCCAGATAAATTAATTATTATTGAGGCAACCATCGGACCTAATAGTAATGCGGTTGGAAAATTTATTTTCTTCCCCAATAGTCCAAGTAAAGTACAAGCAATCGCAAAAATAAATATATTTGGGAATAAGCCATGCCAGCTTGCTGATGAGTGATGAATTGCTTCTGAAATTGCATTTTTATGAGTATCAAAAAAAGGGCTGAAAATTAGTAGGGGTATCATAAAAATAATCATCATAAGTCTCGAAATTTGTAGGAAAGTCACAATAGTAAAATCCACATCTTTTATTTCTTCTGCAAGGGCGATCATTTGACTTAAGCCACCGGGGATACTTCCTAATAACAAACCCTTTGCTAGTCATTGTTATGACGTTAGGATGGGTCTTAGGAGCAGTCTACGTATGTGTTTGCAGTAGTAGTTAAAATAATTTGAAGAGTACTATCATAATTATACGGAGGTATTCTATGTCATTTGAAATCATTGATGTTTATTTATCAGATATGGATGCAAAAGGTCATTCACAAACTACACTAAGGACAAAACGTAACATACTATCACCTTTTTCAGATTGGCTCAAATTGAACGGAATGGATATAGAGAGAGTAACACCTTTAATTATCCAAAAGTACCTTACATTCAAACGAGAAACAGTTAAGAATACCACTTTGAACAACATCATAAAAGTATTGAAAACGTTCTTTAAATGGTGTATTGAAATGGAAATTTACAAATCTAATCCCATGAGTAAAATATCAAGGTTGCCACAAACTAAAACAATGATACGTACATTCTCTGATAATGATATTAAACGTATGATTAATTTCTATAACGGAACAGGATATTACCCAACTAGGAATAAAACAATGCTTGTAATGTTCATTGAAACAGGGATCAGGAGCAACGAATTGATTAATATTAAGTTAGAGGATATTATGAGTAACGCAATTAAGATAACAGGAAAAGGAAATAAAAACAGAGTAGTCCCAATTTCAAACCATCTGAAAAAGCAACTATTTAAATATCTTAGAGTACGTGAAAAATATGCCCATGCTCGAACTACAAAGGCTACATCATTTAAGGTACAGAATAATCCTTACTTGTTTGTTAATAAGCATGGTAATAAGTTAGGATCAAAAATACCATTGAGAGTTTTGCAGAAATGTGGAGAGGGTATTGAGGTAGATTTATTGGTTCATAGTATCAGACGTTATTACATACAAAAGATGAATGAACATTGTGATTTATTTACAATCATGAAATTGGTGGGGCATGACTCAATAGAAACTACACAAATATATCTAAACAGTACGGTTGATGAAAAGATACTTGCAAAAGGATTAAACAGTCCATTAAATAATATTTAAGGGTGTCCTAATGGATACTCTTTTTTATTATTCTCATAGATTAGAGAGATGAATGTTCTCCTGTTAGATTAAAAGTTTCTGTTAAAACAAAAAAAGACTGCCGAAACAGTCCATTGAAATTGTACTTGCGCGTTGGAAAACGCAAATTTATTTACCATTTTAATCTAAAAAGTAGCGTATTCAGTTCAAACTTCTTGAGTAACTTTTTGATTAATTTCAAGAGTTTTTCTGTACTCAGAAGCAACAGGTATTCTTGTAAACTCAACAGTATTGTTGTGATTTTTCTTCACTATTTCTTCAATTTCATCAAGAGTAACTTTAAAAAATTCTTTTCTTTCATTGATTTTATTTACTCTATTCGAATTTAGCGATTTGTGAAGTTCACTTTCAAGCGTTGGGGCATTATCACTAAATATCATAGCGTGGACATCAAACAAAAACGGAACAGATGCACTTCCAAGTTCTTTTACACGATCCATAGGTTCTAATCGTCTTGTCATACCAATTTTATAGACATTTTCTCCAAAAGATCCTATGTTTGAGATAATATAAACAAAACCAGCTCTTGTATTTTGTTCACGGTTTAGAACATCTTCTTTATCTTTGTTTAGTATTTCCAATTTATCTTCATATTCACGAATCTTATCTATATAAAGCATTTTCTCAACTTCAATTGAAGTGTTTTGCATATAAGTCATCAATTTTTTTATTTCATTTTTAAATTGTATTTCATCTTTTTCGATTTTACGTTTTTTAATTTCAATTTCTTTTCGTACTTTTTCTTCTTCTAACATTTGCTCTTTAATCGCTTTTTGTATCTCTTTTTCTTCTTCACGTTTTAATTCAAATGTATAAATTAAATTTAATTGCTCTAATTTTATCTCTAGGAGTTCCATTGAAAGTTGGACACCATCTGTGGAAAAAATCTTGTTTATTGAATCAAAGGAACGTTGAATTTTTCCTCGAAGAGTATCAATGTTTTTAACAGTTGTTGATAGTGTAATATTATCACACTCAGAGTTGAAACATCTTAGAGCCTGTTTAATGTTATTGTTAATTGTCTTTTGTGAAGAAGTAGAAGAAACTGAATAAGCATTATTTTCTTTTATTAAATTTTGTTCTTTTGCCTTCAAAACACTTAATTTATTCTTACATTCTTCTGAAGTAATACTATCGTAATCAGAGTAGTCATATGATTTTAAAATCGCATCTACTTTCGCACCTTCAATTTCTAAAATAAGATCCTCTTTATCTTTCTTTAAAGATGATATAGTTTCTTCCAATTTCCTTATATTAGATTCATTTTTCTCTTTTAATTCACGTACTTCATCATGATATTTTTCTCTTTCATCTGAAATTGCATCTCTAAAGTCATCTAAATCTTGTTGAGCTTCTTTAATATGAGTTTCATAGACTTGAATTTTCTTAAGTTTCTCTCTTAAAGACTTATTATCTTGCCATTTAAGAACTAGTAAAACTATACCTGCAATTCCAGGAATAATTAAAAACCAAAGTGAAAATAAAAGACAGATAAAAATAGTGGATAAATACCATTTTTGTTTGTGCATAATGACCTCCAGTATTAGACAATTATTAAATTACACATCTTTTTAATTATATAGGCACATTTAATTATGAACAACCATTATTACAATCTTATTTATTCAAAAATTCTTTAAAAAGAACAAAAACTTGAGTTAAAATCTTAATGTATATGTAAACAATACTAGGAACCTTACAGAAAATCGATGATGGGAAGTACTCAATTTGAAAAGGAACATCTAGGAAACTAGTAGATAAGGATCAGAAGGCAATACAAAAGCTAGACATCTTGTTTGAAGAAGATGAGAGAGATTCTTTTTACGGTCTTTTGATATGAAGTTCTAGAATTTCAAAAAAATACAAGATAAACTAAATAATGGTAAATATTTAATTAACGGGGTGGTAATTTTTAATTATCATATTGGAACAACTAATGAAACCGATTCAAATGAATTTTTAAAATGGTTATGGGCAGAAATTGCTAAAGAATTTGGAAAGTGTGCATGGATATATATGCCGTCTAAACAGTATAAAAAAATAGAATTTTCTTTGGTTTCATGAGTATTGGAGTAGGTGAGTTTGAAGTAAGTATCTTATATAAGATTAAAGGAATTATTGACAATATATATTTTGAAATAAAAGAAGATAGTAAAATTTCTGATCTTAAAGAGATTACCGTTTCGTTCATTATGACTAATGGCAGTTTAGTTGCATAAGGTTATTGTTGTATTTGATGAATATGTACAAGAACTAGATATCGCTGTTTGGATATATATGTTAAAATGGAAATAGTTTACAATTTTATTTTTATTTGGGAGAGAAAATAAAATGAATTTTAAAAGTAAGTTAAGTGACCATGTTATAAAAAAAGGGAAAGTAATCACACCTTTAAATCATGCAATGGGAGATACGCTATCATTTAATTCATGGGCAAAAGAACGATTGCCAGAATACATTTGGCTAGCACTTATTCATAGTTACTACGGACGTTCTGATGCATTTGCAATTTGTTTTAAAATATTGCAAGAATTTCGAATAAATAACATTGACTTAGAAAGACCAAAATTTTCAACTATTTTTAATTTAGATAACACAAAAAAGCTTAAAGCTTTCGAAATAATATCTGAAATTATCGATGTAGAAGTATTATCTCCACTAACGCTTTTATATAGAAGAAGGGAATACCCAGAATTTAATGACTTTTTTTATATCGAAGATATGTTAGTTGAAGAGAAGATTGAAAGATTAAACCATATTATGAAAACATACTCAGAACACCAATCTAATGATGCTACAGATTTAAGATATATAGTAATCTCAAACTTATTTATTAATGGTAAAATAGTATGTTCATCTGATTTGAAGCATACACCGGACGCTATTAGGCATTACCCTGAACATGACCATGATGATGAAATAATGAGAATGTTTAGACCTAGTATTAGAAGTCTAGAGGGACTGGATATTGAAAACACTAACCAACATTTTATTAGTAATTTTAAAAAGGAGTTAGCTATGATAACACAATGCAACCCTGTATACATAGACTTTGGGGCTACTAAAATAGGTAATGAGGAACTAATTAATGACATCTCAAATGCATTAGCGTTAAACGTTAGTTTGAATAAGGAAATTTTAATATCAGATAACAAGTATGAAGTTATGGTTGGCTCAATGTACTATTCGCTTAAAATTTTTAAAGAAATATCTGAAATAGACCACGGATCTTCAATATTGGGAAGACACGGTATTAGAACAATAGTAGAAGTTTATATAATGATGAAGTACTTATTGGTTAAAGAAAGTAATGACCAAGAAATATGGGGTAAATATAAATTATATGGAATTAGTAAATATAAAATGATCCTCCTTAAAAATAGAGAGTTTGAAAGTGATATAAAACATTTTGTAGGGCCAATTGCTGAAGCAATAGTAAATGAAATACAGTCTGAAGAATTTACTGATATAGATTTAACATATTTTGATAAACAAGGTATAAGAGAGAAATCTATAATTGTTGATGAGAAATTATTATACGATGTGTATTATGATTATGATACAAATTATGCTCATGGATTGTGGGGAGCAGTAAGAGAAAGCGTAATGTTAATTTGTGATAATCCTACTCACTATTATCACTGTGTACCTGACACGAATTTTAATCAAACATTGCCAAGTGTAATATACGATTGTGAATTTATATTTTTTAAATTACTTACCATTTTTAATCAGCAATATAAATTACCAGATTGGTTTATAGAAAAATATAAGGAGAAGTTTAATGAAAACTCTTAATTTAGGTGAGCTTAAAGTTATCCAAAATGAATATGCAATGCTAATAAAGAGTTATTCAGATACTTTTTCTTCATTGGACTTTGATACATTCATGGTAAATTCTTTTATAGAAGAAGTAGAAATTTTCTGGTTAAAAAGGTTGGATTCAATAAGACTATTGCTAGAAATGTTAACAAAAGATAACGAGTGCTTTATATTATCAGGTGCAATCTATTTAGGATGTAAGGACAATGAGCATTTCCCTTTAAAAGCTTTGGGGGATTATCAATTTATGTATGATCCCTTTATTAAAATGGAGCCTTTTTTTAAATCTAATATTAGTCAGATAGGAACACAGAATAATATTGATTTTTTTGCTAAGGTATACACAGATACATATAAAGTATTAACAGAATATGAAACAGACTTTATTATATTGCCTTTGAGTTACCTATCTTGGAACCATGAAAAAGAAAATCATATTAAATTTTTACAAGAAGTTCATCTAAACTTTTTATCGGGAATTTTAGGAAAAAACATTAGCTCCGATGAACAATTTAGAGAACTATATAGAAGTTTCGAACAAATTGAAAATGACTTAAATGAATTTTATTTACAAAACTTGATTTTTAATGGGATTGAAGACGAAAGACTACCTATTGGAGAAAGAATAAATAATTATATTAAAAAGAATTTACCACCATTATCAAATAGTTCCGAACCAGACAAATTTATTTTTGCTACGTTCACTATGATTGGACAAATGACTGATATTTTACTTACGTCAAGTCAATTGAATTTAATTCCTTTTATTAGATATGATGTAACTTTTAGATATTTCTTAATAATGAATAGTATTCTCAAAGAAGATGATGAAACTGAAGTAATGTTAAATAAAAGTATTTTGTCGCATATATTTTACGAGAATTTCCCAACTTATTTCTTTACTAAAATAGAGTACAATGAATACATTAAGAAGCTTAAGGAGTATAGCCTAATTCAAGATGTTTATAAACGTTTGGATTTGAAAAATAAGAGCTTACAAGACTATAAGTTAACAGAAATAGTTGATGTTATTAGAGATAGGTTTAATAATAGAGTATTAAATAATCTTTCGCGAGAAGAGTAATTCAAAAAAACCTTCAATGAAGGAAGTTGCTTTTATTTTTTACTCAAATATAAAGACTCAAGAAAGAATAGAGACTATTGAAACAAATATAGATGATTTAGATACAACTGATTCTGACGCACTTATTGAATTAGAAACAAATATCGAGGAAGTACAAAGTGAAGTTGAAGAATTATCTAATCAAGTAGAAGAAATTAACAGTAATATCGGTGATATTCAACTTGATTTAGATGAAGTATGTGGCGAATTGTTTTATTAATTGTCTTCTAATAACTTGAAGAAGAATTTAAATTAGATTTAATGAATCTCTTATGAGGTTCTTTTTTTATTGTCAAATTTAATTAACTTTCAATTTGCATGGGGGTTTACATATTCTTTTTCACATTCTGTTACATTCGATATTGCACACGAAAAAAGAATATGTAAAAGATATTGATTTAAAAAGAGTTAATAAAATTAATTGTTTATAATATTGATCAATAGGTGAATGATATATTTATGAATATTAACTAAAGAATAGATTGATATTTTGAAAAAAAAAGACTGCCTAAATAGACAACCCAATGAATCTCTTAAATATTAAAAAATGTTCTACTGATAAGAAAAATTAACCCTTTGTTTTCAATCCAACTTTCAATCCATAAAATTGAACATTTTTTATACCACTCATTTTTCCTTCATTTGAAAATTCCTTTTCTTCTATTTCTTGTACATAATATTGTGTAAGAAATTCTTCCCAAGAAATGTCAGAATAAACAGATGAAGCTTTTTCTATTAGAGTCTTTCTTGACCATACAGTAACATTTAATTGTTTTGCTAATTTATAAGCTGGTTCAGTAAGGAATGAATTTGTAATTACCATCGCTTTATGACATTTGTAAGCATCTTTACCTGTATATACTTGCTGAACGGCAGAATTACTAACTTTATTTTTCATCCGTTTACACTGTATTGCAACTTTTTTTCCTTGCTTATCAATCGCTAATACGTCAACACCATTATCGCCTGTTGCTTTTGTTAATTTTACATCTTTATATCCTAAATTTCTCAATAAGTTTGCAACATATATCTCAAAATCAATTCCACTAAGTTGATCGATTACATCAATGTTTGAGTTTAGTTTTTGATATTTCTTTTTTAGTCTTTGTTTAAAATGAGTAACTTCACTTTCTACCTGTTCTATTGTACGTAATTGTTCTTTACGAAAGTTATCATAAGTAGTAAATGGGAGTTGTTTTTCGAACGATCCGATAAATACAGAAAAAGTTCCGAATGTAGCAAAACATAGAAAAAAAATTATTAAACCATTCCACTCATTATTCCAACTAGTCCATAATAGTAAACCGAGTATAATTGTATAGATAAAGTAATTTCTCCGATTTTTCCTATTTTCAATTTTAATTTCTTTTAATTTTGCATCATAATTTTCAGCTTCAATCCTATAAGATTTTTCTACAAAGCATTCTAAACAAAAATATTCTATCTTGTTTTCTACAACTCTTTCTAATTTATCTACAAAATGGAATTGACATTGCATTCAAATTCCCCCTAGTAACACTACTTTTAGTAAAACACTCATTATATAAGTTGAATTTGATAAAATGTATTTTTCACCATATCAACAACATACTTTATTATTTCTTTAAATATACATTAATCGTTCTTCTTTGTATGTTTTTTTATTAAATCTTCAATTGCTTCATCTAGTAATTTAGATTTTGGAATTCTTGTTTCATTAGATAACTTTTCAAATTTTTCATAAATATTAATATCCAATGTGCTAGAAATAGTCTTTCTATTTTTCAATCCTCTGTTGTTATTCATAAGATCACTCCTTATGTTTTTATTATAAATTATCAAGAATCTGCTTGCAACTACATGTAGTTTATTATAATATATGAATATACATTAAGGGGAGTGAGGTGAAAACAATGAATGGATCAGTTGTAACAAAAGTAGAAGATATTTTTGAACAGGGGAATTTGCATATGTCTACTAAATTAAGACATTTCGGTGGGCAAGGACAACAAGTAGTTAAATATATTATGTCAAAATTACGTAAATATAAAGGTGTGTTTTTTGAGTCTAATTCTACAATTGCAGAAAATGTAGGTTGCTCTATTAGAACAGTTCAAAATACTATCAAACGTTGTGAACAATTGGAGATATTCATTGTTTCTTCACGTAAAGAAAGTACGTTAAATGGTAAAATGCGTCAAACTACAAACAAGATTCAATTATTAACATACAAAATAGTAGAAGTGGTCAAGGAAGTAGTAGAGGAAGTAAGAAAAGTCGTGAAAGTAGTAAAAGAAGTAGTAAGGCATGTTTCACAAAACGTTTCTAGTGTATCGAAAAATGTTGCGTCAAGTAAATCATATTATAACAACGCTAAAGCATACAGTAAAAAAACAATAAGAAAGGAGATATGTCCAAATTGGTTAAAAATGGAATATGAAAAACCTATAGAAACAGTTTATATTCAAGCTGAACGTGATCGTTTAATGAAGGAATTAGAGGTATTTAAGCGATAACATCGTGTTAAATTAAATTATATTGAATGTTTATTTTAAAATACATTTTTTGTCATATACATCAAAAAGGTATAGATATAATTAAAATAGAATATTTTGAGTAAACAAATTAGACCATGTGATATTTTTGGGAGATTAATTGATTGGTTGAATAAAAATAAAAACATAGGAGAGTAATATGATATGGAAAGAAACAGAGATGATATGGGAATAAGTCGTAAGTTTGCAAAGGGTTCAACACATCAAAACGCAACAGGCAAATTCACCATCATGGATAGATTTAGAAAAGAAAACATAACATACCTTGAGTTTCAATGGTTGAGTGGTGAGAAAACTGGTGAAGTAGAAGTAAACAAAGAGGGTAATATGAACGCCTCTATACATAAATTTAACGCATCTAGGGGCATAACTCCTGCAGTTCAGTATACTGAGAAGGTTGAGCCATTCGTTGAAAAGATTGACGAGATATTAGACAAGGTTGAACAAACTCGAGATTGGTTACAACAAACTGCAGTAAAATTTGATGAGTTTACGAAAATCATAGACAGACAAAATAGTGTAATTGAAAATCTAGTTAAACAAGTTACCTATATTTCTGAAAAGAATCAAGCTTTAATAAATCAGCAGAGACTTATGGAAAAGATACTAGATGCTTTTTCAAAGTAATAACATAACAATATAATAGAACAATTACAAGGCATCTATTGAGGTGCTTTTTTATTGGCAGTAGGAAATATTAATACTTTGTATTTAAATGTATATTCTTTTCTAGTACCTAATTTAAATGTATAGTGAGATACTGTGGTATAAAGTAGGGTGCGACACTATGTAAATACATTTCTATGTATAAATACAAGTCATATTTCATTATTGTCATTGTCATATGTTTGAGTGAATACGCATTCTTTATATGGACTTTTCTTCGTTTTGCATATTTTCAACCCCCCCGGGTGTTTCAAGTGATTTTAACGATTTCACCACCACCACGCCTCCACAGTAAGACAAAATTTTTCCCCTTTACTCACTTCTTTCCCGTTACCTCATTGTTAACAACACAATATAAAAAGAGGGTAAATCCATGTAGGACTACCCTTTATTGTGCACCTTTGCAATGTAATTATCAATCCATGTAGCAGAATACCCCATGATAGATAGTTTTTGACGTAATTGTAATTCCTTTTGCTTATTGTAACTTGAAGTTGTAGGAGAATAATTCTCTTTTTCAGACATCACCTACCACCACCCTTAAATTGTGATTTACTCTTTTTCCATGCCTCAATAGTCTTATCAAATACCTTACGATAAGTTTCCTCTACTAAAGGATCATTAAATTGATGAGTTTGCAATACCATTAAATCCGTAACAATATTGGACAACATATCATGTAATTCCTGTTGTTTAAAATCATGCATTTTCATTATCATAAACCTCCCATTCTACGTTCATATTTTTGTTTTGTTTCAAGGTACATAGGATAGAAATATTTCTTCATACCTCTACCAATTTCACGTAATCTATATATCTTACAATGTTCTAAAATATCCTCAAAATCATGAGGTAAGGTATCATAATTATCTACATAGTTTTTTGCAAAGTTAGACAATCCATCGTATTCCCACACATCACAATTATTGATATAGACTACATTGACATATACAAAGTGTTTCAATGACATTCCTTTATAGAATCGCTTTTCACGAGTGTACATATATTATTTCTCCTTTAATTGTTGTTTTTATTGATGCAAACCTTTAATCAATGTTTAATCATAAAATGATATTTAATTGATATTTAATTTGCTTTAGTTTGGATCAAGAATGGGTTACTTTTTTTGACACCTTTTCAAATTCACTCAATCCCTTGTAGCAGTAGGGATGAGCAGAAAGTTACAAAAAACTTTTCAAAACTTCTACGTATTACTATATACATTCATAGGTATATAAATAATTTATTTAAAAGAATAAAAAAGTAAAAAGTAACTTTCACTCAATCCCTTGAGGCTCTAAGGGTGAACCTCATTTGAAAACGTAACCCAAAAAGTAACCGTATTGATTAATCCTTTGATATATAGACTTTTGCTGTTTTTCCATTGATTTTCTTTGCACCTACTACAAGGTTGAACTCATTTTGAATAGTTTCTTGTAGTAGCTTTTTAGATTGAACATCAACCCCATTCTCGATTGCCCATACCTCATATTCTTCATGGATAATAGGGGGGCGTTTACCAATAAAATCCTCTGCCTCATAATCCCCAATAAATTCTATACATGAGTTATTGTCGAAATGGTACTTATCTGTAAAATCTTGAACTACTTTTGAGATTGTAAATTTACGATTTTGGTAGAGTGTAAAATATGCCTCTACGATTAACTTAGTCCAATATTTCATCGCCTCATCAGATGTAACCTTTTCTGAGAAATTAGGGTCATATGTTGTAGGTTTGTTATACATTGGACACCATAATACCCTACGTTTCCATGATTCACCTTTTTCATTGGTTTTGAGAATATGGTTTGAAGTATATATATGTGATGCAGTAAGAGTTACCTTGATAGGTTGCTCATATAATCTACGCATCTCAATTTCATCATATCCTGTTGCATTTTTCAGAGCAGACATTGTTGCACCCTTGATAGGTTTTTTCTCAATATCATCACCGAAATTAGCTAATTTACCTTTTGTAGAATATTGATATTTTTCATCATGGATTTGTTCCAATTTAACAGTAGAGTAGTTATTACCCCCTAAGAACTTACGTGCAATAGAGAATAATTGACCTTTGCCATTACCACCATCCCCAACATAAAGGATAACCTTTTGAAAGTCCCTACCACGTTTGACATTCATATTAGTGATTAAAGCATGACCAATACTCTCAAGAATCATTTGACGATAATCCTGATCCCCACTAGTTAAAGTATCTAAAAATTCTTCAACGATAGGAACAACTTCTGCATCCTCATCATATTCCCAATCAATATAATGGGGTGTAAACTCTTTTGAATTAATTTCATAGAATTGTCCATCACGCAAGATACCATTTTTTAATTTGACATCGAACCCCTTTGGATTGTCTTTTTCATTGAACAAGATAAAATTCATTTGTCCAATTACTTCCTCAATGTAGCGAATTTTTTGCCCCTTTAAATGGGATGCAATAATATTTTTAAATTCAGAGGATGCTATATATTTAGTACCATCGTATGAGTAAAGGACATCACCATATTTGACAATTTTTAACTTTGTAATTAATTGCATTGCTACTTCGTACTCACCATCTTTTTCTGCACGAATCTTTTCATCACGAGTAACTGTATTTAATTCATCGATATCCATTGGTTTTGCAAAGATATGATTATTGACAAATTGTAGAATCTTTTTATAGTTCTCAATGGACATAATTTTAAATTTCAATGCGTGTAATTTGTTATTCCTACCGTCACCCTCATCAAGTCCATTCATATCCTCAATACCATTAATATGTTTGAAGAAAGTAGGGAATGGCTCACGTTTACCATGATTATCAATATCACGCAATTTTCCATCACGTTTAATAGTTACACCATTAGGACGTTGTTTAACTGTAAATGCCTCAATTTCAAAACCTAATGGGCATATATAACGGGACTTATTCTTATGGTGTTTTGGCTTTTCAAAGTACATATGACATCCCTTAGTAGTCCACACAATCTGCGTATTGATATTAAAGTTTTGGATCAACTTTTCAATTGTTGGTTTTGGTAGATTATCAATATCAATTACAATTTCATTATCCTGCAGTAAGTAGCCACAATCTGTAAACGTTTCATGCATTGGGGACGTATCTGCACCCTTTAAAGCGTGTTTTTCACCTTGTTGAAATTCAATGTATGCCATGATTATTCTCCTTTTTCCTTTTTCATTTCTTGATATGCATCATTCACCATCTTTTCTAATTGCCATGTCATTGAACGGAAATTATCCTTTGCCATTTCTTGCAATTTTGCCTTTGCTTTTTTACTAATGCGAATGTGAGTTGTTCCACTGTTTTCATTAAAATTCATTTTTCATATCTCCTTTTGCTTTCTTTCTACGTTCCATTTCCTTGAATACTGTCTTACGAATAAATGCCGAACGATTCAAATCATTTTCTTCACAAAAACGATTAATTTCTTCTAAATCCTTCTGCGATACTTTAAACGATAATGAGATATTTAACCCTTTGTCTTTCATTTTCCATTTCTCCTTTGTGGTTGATGTGACACCTTATTTGACAAAATAAAAATTGTTCTTTACATCTATTACTTTTTAAGTACCGAAATTGAGTAATTCTTGTTTATTTAATGTAATTAAATTTTCAATCACTTCAACTTTTTCAAGAGGTTTGTAGAATGTCTTTCCATTAGGATTAATTCCACGAGTTGAAAATTCTTGTTTATATTGACCAATTGGTAGTTCGTCAAACGGTTTAATTGGAAGTAATGTAGAATCATAGTTAGGATCAATAGTTTCAATCCATTCATACGAACCATTTCCATCACCAAAACAATCATCGTATGCAGTAGCACCCAAATTAAGAATCTTACGTTGTCCATCCTTCATAAAGTGAATAGCTAATTGTATATTTGAAGGTTTGCGTTTTAATTCATCATGACGATTCCAATGTTTTAATGTTTCCTCATCGATCTTTTTAGTTGCCTCAATTTTTGTCATATGTTTAAACACGTATTGAATAGATTTCCATTCCGTTTCAGTTAAATGTTTCTGTATACGAGCAATTCCACGATTTGCCGAACGATTAATAGAGTTTTGTTGCTTGTCTAGACGTTTAGCAATTTCATCCTCTGTCAATTTCTGAAAATAGTACATTTCTAAAATCTCATATTGTTTTTGATGTGTAGGGGTCTTAAATAATGCCTTTACCTTTTCCATTAATTTAGGATCAGGAATTTGAATTGATGGAGTAGACACCCCAAACAATGAATATCCTTCTTGACCATATTTAGGATTGTGATAATTGTGTTGTGCTAATTCCCAATCGTTATATTGTTGTATATCTAATGCCATTTCATGACCGGTAACAATATCTCCACCATCTTCAAATTCGTACATAGCACCTTGACAAGCCCGATGGATGCGATTAAATGCATCTACATAATTGTTTTGTTCTTTTAAGTGTTGTTGTTCAGATTTGTTCCTTCCACGTTTTAATGATTTTTCCAATTTCATTTCCTCCTTTTGATTTTTACCCTTCTACTCTAAATAAAACGAGAAACCCTCAATTCTCACAAAAGACCCTCTCAATAGAAATAAAACGAGTTACGTCCAATCTGCATAAACCCTCTTACTTATCTGTCGTAAAAAATTGTTCAAATTCACAATTACCTATTGGAAGTACCAAAATGATCCCTTGGAATGCACAAAAAAACTACCTGAAAAATTAGGCAGCTCTTTAAATTTTTTTATATTTTTTTCAATTTTGGTACTTAAAAAGTAATAGATGTAAGGAACAAAGAAAGGAGCATTTAAATGGATAGGCATCAATGCAAGATAGAAAACATTAAATTAAAGCTAGAATATTATGAAATGCTTTTACAGGATCGATTGGAATATAGTCATAAATCATGTTTTGTATCAGAGGATGTCAATACAATAAGAAATCTCATTTTGATGTATCAGAAGATGTTACGAGAATTAGAGGGACGTTCGTGATGTGCTAGCAGGTATTAAATGATAAATGTTTAGTGCCTATTATGGACGTTGTGAAATGTCTAACAGGAGCGGAAACTCCTAAGTAGTTTTCTAAGTTTAGTTTAAAGTTTTCTAATTTCAACCTTCCTACCTTCTTATTGTGGTTTTTCTAGTGACATTTGAATTATCCTTTTTTTACTTTCATTTTTCTTAGGACACCTTACTTGCGAATTGTAGGGTGTCTGTTAGAGATTTGAAAACTACGGAAATAGTTTCTTATCTCAAACATTCATGATTACTCTCCTTGTTGTTTTTAGGTTCTATTAGATGCGTTCCTTCAACCTTCACATCTAGTACGAATCGATAAAACCTTTAAGGAGGTGATAACAATGATGGAACATAGAACTATAAATGGTAAACAAATTGAGATTGAAACACGTATTTTTCCCAATGAAGTAGGTACTAAAGAGAACGCTTGGAATGGTACTAATATCAACTTAATTCGAGAAAATGCAAAGAAAAAAGCACAGGCAAAGAAACAAACTTCTCATGATGAACTTGAGAGGGAATTACAATTATTACGATTAGGTAGATTGTAGTTTTTAATGGGTATCTCACATTGATAGGCTATCAAGGGCGATGTTGATGTTGGGGTATCCACTAAAGGCTATAAATGGTCTTTAAAAAACAAAACAAAAGGGGAAATAAAAATGGGTAAAAATTATCAAGTAGTAGAGAATTGTAAACAGTACACTGAAAAGAAAGACAAGATTCGTAATGCAGTAGAATTAACTGATAGTCGTATTGGACAGATTCATCAAGAAATTGAAGGATTGAAACAAGACTATTTAAAATCTATGGATGATGCTTTGTTATTAAAAATCAACCAATTGAAAAATGAACAGGATACGCTTGTAGAAACTTTACCAATAAAGAGGCAGTTAGCTAACAAGCAGAAAGATAGTCATTATGAATTAACTCAACAGGATCAACAAGATATTAAAGCAATGAACGAACACTATACAAAGAACCTTCGTGCAGATTCAGATAAATTGTTCAAATTACTTGATGATGCAGAAAAGTTAATTGACAAGATGGAAAAAGAACATGATAAGGTACGTCAAGAATCATCGACATTAGCCTCTATAATTGGAAGTGCTACAGGTAACTACTATACTTATAATGAAATTACAGGATTCGGTCAATTAGATATTCCACGACGTTTAGAAGACCTTGCACACAAATCACACAATATTCGATAAACTATTTCAGACCTAGCATTCATTTGTTGGGTCTATTTTATATTGCACGTTTGTCAGAAGCATTTTAAATCATCGAGAATTAAAAGTGAAGGTGGTTGTTCGTTTGGAGGTTATTAATAGGCTTGTTGAAGAATGGTACATCGACAATTATGGCTTTGTAGAGGATCAGGAATGCTACTATGATGATGTCACAGAGGAAGTAGTAGGAGGTAGGAATTAATGGGATTTGTATTCTTAGTAGTTTTTCTATTAGGTTGTTTATTCTTATTTGAAAGTTCGTGAGGGTGTCCTAAGTGTGGGGCATCTTTTTTTTGTACAATCAATAATTGATATTTGTTTCTATGATATAATTGGTAGTATCCTTTAAGTATTTTAACATGAAACCACCATTGTATTCGTAGCATCCTCATAGTTCTTTTCGTAGGAGCGTGTAGTTGACGTTCTTAAGCCACCGGGGATACTTCCTAATAAAACAGTAGGATAATGTATATTAAATAGTTTTGAAATAATTATTGAAATTGCAATTGTAAATAGAATTAGAAGGAAGGTCATTAAAAGCATAGATGATAATTGATATCCGATTTGAATAAAAGTTGAAGCAGTGAATGATAGCCCAATTGTATAACCGATTATAATCATCGCAGAATCACGAATTTGACTTGGCCAGTATAATTTTATTCCTTTAATTTTAGAAAAAATAAGTACAAAAAACATTGGACCTAAAAGCCAAGGGATTGGTAGGTTAATTAATTGAAAGATCATTCCGCCTATAATTGCAATGATTAAAGTAAGTAATAGTTGAATCCACTTATTATTGTTGTATTTTAATACCATTTTTTCACTTCTTTTCAAATTATAAAATTTTAATGAACATTTGATGTTTACATTTATTCAACGCACTAGTTGTGATAATATCATTATTGACCTTAAGTTTATGGTATGCAAGGATTTTGATTAGTCAGATGCTTTTTTGGGTGATTAACAGGATAGCAAAACTAATCGGAGGATATATTAATTATAGTAAATATTTTACAATTATTATGTATCTAACCTTTGCAAATTTTAATTAGAAGGGACTAATTGAATTGGCTAAACAACAAATAGGCGTTATTGGTTTAGCAGTAATGGGGAAAAACCTAGCTTTAAATATTGAAAGTAGAGGTTTCTCAATTTCTGTATATAACCGATCAGTTGAAAAAACAGAAGAATTTTTAAAAGAAGCAGAAGGAAAAAATGTAGTAGGAGCATTTTCAATCGAAGAATTTGTAAATTCTCTTGAAACACCACGTAAAATATTAATTATGGTAAAAGCTGGTGCTCCAACTGATTCAACAATTGAAATGTTATTACCACATCTTGATAAAGGTGACATTTTAATTGACGGTGGAAATACATATTATAAAGATACTCAAAGAAGAAATAAAATGTTGTCTGATAGTGGAATTCATTTTATTGGTACAGGCGTTTCTGGTGGAGAAGAGGGTGCTTTAAAGGGGCCTTCAATTATGCCTGGTGGACAAGAAGAAGCATTTGAACTAGTAAAACCGATATTTGAAGCGATTTCTGCTAAAGTCAATAATGAACCTTGTACAACATATATTGGACCAGATGGCGCAGGTCACTACGTTAAAATGGTTCATAATGGAATTGAATATGGAGATATGCAATTAATCTCAGAAGCTTACTTTTTATTAAAAAATGTTCTTGGCTTAAGTGCTGATGAGCTACATCAAGTATTTAGTGAGTGGAATAAAGGTGAATTAGATAGTTATTTAATCGAAATAACGGCTGATATTTTTACAAAAACTGACGAAGAGACAGGTAAACCACTTGTTGATGTTATTTTAGATACAGCAGGACAAAAAGGAACCGGTAAATGGACAAGTCAAAGCACACTTGATTTAGGCGTACCAACTTCTATTATTACTGAGTCTGTGTTTGCAAGATTTATTTCTGCAATGAAAGATGAACGAGTAAAAGCAAGTAAGTTATTATCTGGTCCGTCAACTAGCTCATATACTGGAAATAAAGAGCAACTGATTGAAGATGTTCGTAAAGCACTTTATATGAGTAAAATTTGTTCTTATGCTCAAGGATTTGCACAACTAAGAGCTGCATCTGATGAGTATAACTGGGATTTAAAATACGGTGAGATCGCCATGATTTTTAGAGGCGGATGTATTATTCGTGCGGCATTTTTACAAAAAATTAAAGAAGCATATGATCTTGATGCGAATCTTTCAAACTTATTACTTGATCCTTATTTCAAAGAAATTGTAGAGAGCTATCAAGGCGCATTACGTAAAATTAGCGTTGTAGCAATCGAGGCTGGTGTACCAATTCCATGTTTCTCTGCTGCATTAGCTTATTTTGATAGTTATCGTACTGAAACGCTTCCAGCAAACTTAATTCAAGCACAAAGAGATTATTTTGGTGCACATACTTATGAACGAATTGATAAAGAAGGTAAATTCCATACTCAGTGGACTTAATTTTAAGTTTTAATTTGTTCATGAACTAAAAAAGTTCCCCCCTCTACATTAAGAGGGGGGAACTTTTTAGTCTTTAATTTCATTCTTTGTGTTCATTTAATCGATCAGAAACTGGCCACCATTTATGACCATCAACAGTCAATAAAGTATCAGCTTCATTTGGTCCCATTGAACCAGAATTATAAGTTGTAAGTGGTGCTAAATTTTGGTCCCAAGCTTTAGAAATCACATCAACAAAGCTCCAAGAGTATTTTACTTCATCCCAATGTGTAAAGTTTGTTCCATCACCTAACATACAATCATAAATTAATCGCTCGTATGCTTCAGGAGTATTAATACAATCAACACAATTATTATTAAAAGTTAATTGAATTGGTTTTGTGTATCCTTCAGAGCCAGATCTTTTTGCGTTTAATTGTAAAGTAATGCCTTCATCTGGTTGAATATGTATAATCAATAAATTTGGAGACATAGGTTCTTTTGTATTGTAATAAAGATTCATTGGAATATCTGAGAATTGTACAATAATCTTCGTAGATTTTGTAGCCATTCGTTTTCCTGTTCGAATATAGAATGGAACACCTGCCCATCTAAAATTGTCGATAAAAAGTTTTCCTGCTACAAATGTTTCAGTTTGTGAATTTGGATCAACATTGCTCTCATTTCTATATGCAGGTACTTCTTCAGCGTTAATTACACCAGCATCGTATTGTCCACGAACAAAATAATCTTTAACTTCGTTTTCTTCAATTTTTCGAAGTGCCTTAAATACTTTAACTTTTTCACTACGAATTTCTTCGGTTGTTAATTTAATAGGAGGCTCCATTGCAAGTAAAGCTGCAACTTGAAGCATATGATTTTGAACCATATCTTTCAAAGCACCAGAATTCTCATAATATTTTCCACGATCTTCTACACCAAGAATTTCACTTGAAGTAATTTGGATATTGGAAATAAATCGATTATTCCAAAGCGGTTCAAACATCGCATTCGCAAAACGGATTACTTCGATATTTTGAACCATTTCTTTACCTAGGTAGTGGTCAATACGGTAGATTTGATTTTCTGAAAATGCTTCACGAATTTCATCATTTAATTCCATAGCGCTAGGCAAGTCATGACCAAATGGTTTTTCGATAACAATTCGACTCCAGCCTTCTGTATCGGCTAAACCATTCTTTTTTAACTGCTGAGCAATTGTACCGAAAAACTCAGGTGCCATTGCCAGGAAGAAGATACGGTTACCAGGAATTAAATAATGGTTATCTAAGTTTGTTAATAAATTGCCTAATTCTATGTATGATGATGCTTCCAATACTTCAAATTGATGATAATAAAAATGAGATAAAAAGCTTTCAATTTCTTCTTCAGAAGTCGCAATTGATTTAATTGATTTTTTCACAGTTTCACGAAACTCATCATTTGACCAAGGTCTTCTACCAACACCTACAACCGCAAAGCCTTCATCAATTTTTTGACTTAAAAATAATCTATATATTGAAATAAAAAGCTTTCTTTTTGCAAGATCTCCTGTTGCGCCAAAAATTACGATTACTGCTTTAGGATTTACTTTAGTTTTCAATGAATTTACCTCACTTCTTCAACATAAATTACTAACTTATTTTAGTAATAATCAAGGCCGATTATACAAATAATGTAAAATCCCTTTCAAAAAAATGATTTGAAAGCATTTTCATCAATTATTAGAAAATAAATTAAATTACCAAATTATTCATCTTTTATCATAAACAAAACGAACAGTTTCGTAAACAAAAGTCTTGATAAAATTAAAACATTTTTCTACTTTTTTACTTGAAAATAAAAGGTTTAAGAGCGAATTCGATAATACACGACTTTTTGCTTATTTGACAATGAATTAATGGTGAATTTTCAGATTGAAAATTAAAAATAGATTAAATAAAGATAAGAGAAATTTGATAAAATCTCAGTTTTCTAGTAGAATTGAATTAAGTTAGTGTAATAATTTGGAAAATATAGTAAAATTGATATGAAAATGTTTTCAAAAAAATAATCTTTTTAATACTTTTTTTGATGTTCAATATTGAATTGAATCCTCAAAAAAGTTTATAGATGGGTTTTAAAAAAGTTCCATCGAAATCTTAATAAGCCAAGAGTGCTTAAAACCATTTAAACTATTTAAATGGTTTTGTTATTTTTTTACAATGTATTACTACTTGGCAAACATTCTACTATAGGAGGGACTTTTATTATGAAAAAAATTGGCTTAGCATGGCAAATTTTAATTGGTCTTGTAATCGGGATCATTGTAGGTGCAATTTTTTATGGGAATCCAAAAGTTGCAGATTATTTACAACCAATTGGTGATATCTTTTTAAGATTAATTAAAATGATTGTCATTCCAATCGTTGTATCAAGTATCATTGTTGGTGTTGCTAGTGTTGGTGACACAAAAAAACTTGGACGCCTTGGCGGAAAAACTATCCTTTACTTTGAGATTATCACAACAGTTGCGATTTTAATTGGTTTATTAGTAGCTAATATTGTTAAACCAGGTGCTGGTGTAGATATGAGTATTCTTCACAAAACAGACATAAATACTTATGTTGAAACAGCCAAAGAAGTGAAGAGTCATGGGTTTGCGGATACATTTGTAAACATTGTTCCACCAAATATTTTCTCAGCTTTTGTTGAAGGGAATATGTTAGCGATTATCTTTTTCTCAGTTCTATTTGGTCTTGGAATAACAGCAGTAGGAGAAAGAGGAAAGCCAGTATTAGCATTCTTCCAAGGAACAGCTGATACAATGTTTTACATTACAAATCAAATAATGAAATTTGCTCCATTTGGTGTATTTGCATTAATTGGTGTAACAGTTTCAAAATTTGGACTAGAATCATTAATACCATTAGGAAAATTAATCATAACTGTCTATTTAACAATGGCATTCTTCATCGTTGTAGTATTAGGATTAGTAGCCAAAATGGTAGGCGTTAATATTTTTAAATTTATTAAATTAATTAAAGATGAGCTGATCTTAGCATACTCTACAGCAAGCTCTGAAACAGTTTTACCAAGAATTATGGAAAAAGTTGAAAAATTTGGTGTGCCTAGATCAATTTCTTCATTCGTAATTCCAACAGGTTACTCATTCAATCTTGATGGATCAACTTTATACCAAGCATTAGCAGCAATTTTCATCGCTCAAATGTACGGTATTCATTTATCAATCACAGCTCAAATTTCACTAATGTTAGTATTAATGGTTACTTCAAAAGGTATCGCAGGAGTACCGGGAGTATCATTTGTAGTATTATTAGCTACATTAGGTACAGCTGGAATTCCGGTTGAAGGACTAGCATTTATTGCTGGTATCGACCGTATTCTAGATATGGCTAGAACTGCAGTAAACGTTGTTGGTAACTCATTAGCAGCAGTTGTTATTGCTAAGTGGGAACGTGCGTTTAAACCAGAAGTGGTTGAAAGTGATAATAACGTTGCAATGTAATTAAAAAAATAGATTGAAAAGAAGATGTCCCACATGATTTTGTGGGACATCTTTTTTTATTAAAGAGAAAATATTTAACTCATAAAGGGTT
>NZ_NUCO01000019.1:0-116128 GCF_002555445.1 Bacillus sp. AFS017336 | reverse complement strand
AGGCAAAGCCGAGGAGGCTCAGGTCTCGCCCCATGGAAAGCGATCAAACTGTAGTGGAAATCAACCTCACAGGGCTTCCTTTACGAAAATTTGGTAAATAATTGACAAGTTATTTCTCAACAAAAAAAAGGTACATAATTAGTACCTCCTTCGTTATTCAGCAGTCTGATGTAATTCCTTACCAATCGTTTTGATTTTTTCTCCAATTGTACATTTATTTATACAAAATGATTGAGCGAATTTCTGACTATGGTCTTTTCTAAAATGCTTATAAACAAAACAACCATCGCAATAAGTTTTTAATAATGTATCTATTTCTTCTAAAATTTCTTTGCGTTCCATCTGTGTTCACCTCTTCATGTAACTTCAATCGTACTCATTATCTTATTCCCTTTAAGTGCTTGCGTTGCTAGACTATGAGCTTCTTTATTATCATTTCGTTTAATTAGATCTAATTGTAAGGTTATTTTTAAGTTTTTACATTTTGTTTCAATTCGATTAATAAATCTTTCATGTTGCTCTTCAAAGCATGGCCAGTCTCCACTTATTTGATTTAAAACTACTTGAGAATCACCTTTTATGATAATTGTTTGTCCGGTAATATTCATTTCTTCTAATAGTAAGATTGCATTTTCTAATGCTGCAAATTCTGCCTCATTATTTGTTAAAAGTCCATCTAATTTTTCATTAAATCGTTTTCGATATTCTTTACCGTTTTGACTAAAGTATATACACACACCTATTCCAGAACGATTTGTAGACTGATCAAATCCACCATCAAAAAATACAGTTATATTATGTGGCTCTTCTTCAAGTTCTTTTAAATATTTGATTACTTGTTTTTTTGTCCAACTAGAATCAAATTGATCTAGAAAAATGATTTCTTTTGTCCGACCCGTACTTTCAAAGTCTTCCGCTAAAAGTAAAGCTTCCTTTATCTCTAGCCAATCTGTATCAAGTGTAATTTGGTATTTCTTTTTAGTTTGATACTTCCATATTATTTTTAGCTTCATACGTCACACCTTTTCCATTTTTATTTATAAAAGGTTGTCAACTTCTAACTTATAGTTTATAAAATAATTCAATATTTTAATAATCATATTTCATTTCATAATTTAAGTTTTAATTTTTTAGAATATATACTAAAATGAACATATATAAGTGTTGGAGGTTTACTATGATTGAAGTTTATACTGACGGAGCTTCCAAAGGAAATCCTGGTCCATCTGGTGCAGGTATTTTCATAAAAGGAATTAAAGAACCTGTTTTTTTAAGTATTCCATTAGATTCTATGTCTAATCATGAAGCCGAGTTTCACGCATTATTAATTGCACTAGATTATTGTGTTAAAAATAATTATTCTATTGTTTCTTTCCGAACAGATTCAAAAATCGTTGAAGAAAGTATTGATAAGAAATATTCTAAAAATGATTTGTTTATTCCTTTATTAGAGAAATCACTAAATTTAATAAATCAACTTGATCTTTTCTTTATTAAATGGATTCCCTCAAGCGCCAATAAGGTTGCAGATGAACTTGCTCGAAAAGCCATTAAATAAAAAGGACTGGACGATATGAAAAATAAATTATTTGCTTTTTCTTCTCTACTCATTGTGTCCTTCATCTGGGGTTCTTCGCTATTCATTGTTAAGGAAACACTTAATTTTGTCCAACCTTTTACCTTCAATGCATTACGCTTTATTGTTGCAGCAATCGTATTATTTACCGTTCAAACTTTTTTAAATCGAAAAAATAAAATAAGATTTCGTGGTAAAGCTGGTTTTATTACTCCTGGAATCATAATAGGCTTATTTTTATTTCTTGGTTTTGTATTCCAAACTTTTGGATTACATTATACATCAATATCAAAATCGGGTTTTATTATTGGAATCAGTGTAGCAATTGTTCCTTTATTATTATTTTTTAAGTATAAGAAAAAACCTACTTTGCGAGAAAATTTATGTGCTATTATTGCAATTATCGGTTTATTTTTATTAACGCTTTCTACAAATTCCAAATTTAATTCTGGCGATATTATTTCCTTTTTTAGTGCAATTGCATTTGCGTTACACATAATCTATTCAACTAAATATTCTCCAAGTTATAGTTCACTGCAACTTGCAACTGTACAAATTACTTTTGTAGGCTTAGCCTCTTGGACGTGTGCTTTAATTTTCGAAGACTGGCAAGTTATATACAATCAAGAATTATGGACAAATAAATATTTTATACTTTCAATCTTGTTTACGGCAATTTTTTGTACCGCTGCAGCTTACATTATCCAAATGTTTGCTCAACGAACAATAAGTGCAACTGAAGTAGGGATTATACTTGCAACTGAACCTGTTTTTGCAGCGATTACTGGTTATTATTTCGGTGGAGAAAGACTTCAGAAAATCGGTTTAATTGGTTGTAGCTTAATTTTAATTTCTACGATTGTTACTCAAATCAGAAAGAAGAAAAATAAAAAACAAACATATAAAGAAGAAAAAACCATTCACAAGATGTGAATGGTTTTTTTTCCCGCCAATGCCGTTATTCCTTTTATGCCTAAGTAAACCGAACTCCAAGGTGGATGTCCTCACAAGTAACTTTCATCCTCCTATAAATAGGCACGATGTTGTTACTTAAATATCGGTCTTCCTGTATTAAATCATTGGTTTAAGACATAAACTGACAACGCACACAGCAGGTTTTTGTTAATTTGTATTCTCATTCTATACCAACTATAACTATTTTGCAACTTATAAATTTTTCTTTTCTATAATATTTTCTTCGTATGATATCCAGTCACTAAAACTTCCAGGATAAAGCTTGACATTTGAATAGCCTGCTTCAATTAATCCTAAATAATTTACACAACCAGTTACACCCGAACCACAATAAACCACTGTTTCATTATGAGCTTTGAATGGTTTAAAGAGATTTAGTAATTCTTCCGTTGTTCTAAATTCTCCTGATTCATTTAAAACATCTTTCCAAAAAGAATTTTTTGCTCCAGGTATATGACCTGCTACTCTGTCAATTGGTTCGAATTCGCCATTGTATCGAATAGACTCCCTAGAATCAATTAAATTAAATTCTTCATTTTTGCTATTTCGTTTAACTTCTTCCATCGAACTAATCATGTCTTCTTGATTTTTAACGTTGAATTTTTTAGGTAAAACTTCCACAGTTTCAGTTGTGACTTCAAAATCATTTTCTACCCATTTTTTATATCCACCGTTTAATACAAAAGTAAAATTATGCCCAACTAAGTTGCATAAAAACCAGCATCTAGCAGCATTATCTAGTGTTCCATCGTCATAACAAATAACAATTGAATCCTCATCTATGCCAAGCTCCCCTAATAAATGACCAAAATCATTTAAATCTGGAAACGGATGTCTGCCTCCATGTTTTTGTACTGAACTCGATAGATCTTTATTTAAATCAACATAACGTGAAAGCGGTATATGACCTTTCTGATACGCATTATAACCGTACTCAGGATCTGACAATTGAAAACGACAATCTAAGAAAACAACATTTTTGTTTAAACGTAGTTTATTTGCAATGTTTACATCAATTATATTTTTCAATTTTAATTGTCCACCTTCATATTAAATTAGTTTTTTAAATAAGTTTAATACTTGATCATCTACTACTACTTCATTTAAATTTTCAGTAGCTTTAATTGTTTGTTGAACATCATTTTCGATTTGATTACTGCAGTTTTGTAATACCGAATTTAATGAGTCAACATATTGAGTGTGATAATGTTCAGCAAATAAACTATTCATATTTGATAAATACTCTTTTAATGGCGTTCTCAGTTCATTTATACAATCATCTATCATATTTTCTTTCAAATTATCAACAAAAAAGCTTTTTGGATTTTTAAAATGCGATTTTAAATTTTCAAATTGATCAACATTAATAAATTGATCCGGATTTTTTATCGAAACAGGCGAAATCTCGTTCACATCACTTTTTTGAACGATAAATTCAGTTTGAATTGAATGTATTTCATCAATTACTCGTTCCTGTGACAATAGAATTTCATTAATTAAAAACTTCTCTAACCTAAAGCCTGTTACCCTTAATTCCTTTAATATCTCTTCTAGAACCTCATATATAAATTCTCGAATTTTCGTAACAAATAATTGTTTAATATTTTTTGTTGTACTATTGAAAATACTCGGGTTAAAGAAATAAGGAAATAAATCTCTCATTCTTAATTCGATTCGCTTTTCGATAAAGAAAATTAATTGTTCATTTTCTTTCATAAATGCTCTCGGTAAATTAGTAGGTTTAGCATTTTGTATCGTTTCTTTAACTTTTATTTGAATTTGCTCAAGCTCGCTAAAGAATTGATCTTTTTCACGTTTAATTCGTTCAAAACGATTAATTGTATCGTGTAAGATTTTTTCGATTGTAAATAGATCATTGATAAATGTTTTAAATACCTCGTTAGCAATTTCGAATTGGAAGAAATTTTGAATTTTCGTATTTAATTTCTTATAATTATTTTGAATTTCTAAATTTAGATCTGCATCATTATAGCCCTTCATCTCAAGCATACTTGAAATAGCAAAAACTGATGGGAAACGTACGCCAAGTTTCGTTAATTGGTTAATAAAGAAATTTTGTACGATTTCGATTTCATTTTGATCCTTTGCTAAATCCGATGCATTTAAAACAAAGTAAACCTTGTCACTATCAAAGCTTTCTCTCATTCTTCCGATTTGCATTAAGAAAGACTCATCTTGACGTGTAAAAGCGTGCTGATAATGTGCAACATATAAAATTAAATCAGCTTTTTTCAAATAATCGAACGCTAGCTCAGTATGTCTTGAATGGATACTATTCCCACCTGGTGTATCAACTAAAACAATACCACTTAATGTTATCTCACAATCAAAATAGACAGTGCTTTCTTTTACAAAGCATGCTCGATTTTCTTCACTAATTACGCTTACATACTCATCTAAGTCATAGCGTGTTATTGTTCCGAGCAGACTTCTCATTTCTTCATAATTTTGACATACGCTTTCAGCATAAACGAAAGCATCCGTAGGGATTTTATCCTTTTGTTTCTTAATTAAATTTTGAAGCGTACTAAACCATTCTTTCTCGTTTACATCCACGCCCCATTTTTTGAAGAAATCTAAGAACTCTTCTTTTAATGATTCCTCTGATTTATAACTTACATCAGCTTTTTTATTCCCGGAATCAACCGTTGAACGTTTTATCTTACAAATTGCTGCTGTAGTTGGGTGTGGTGAAACTGGAAGTACACGATCACCTAATAAAGTATTAATATAGGATGTTTTTCCAGAACTAAATGCTCCAAATAATGCAATTGTGTATTCATTAGATTTAATCTGTTCTCTTTTTTCTTTTAAAAGTGTGATTTTACTATTAACAAACTTGTTTGAAGATAATTCATTTAATAGAATGTCAGCAATTTCATACTTTGCTTTAATTTCTTCATTTGAATATTTATTTGTGTTACTTTTTTCAATTTCTGTAATAAGTTCTTTCTTTATTTCTGGTGCTTGAACAGTTAATATTTTATGAGTAATTAATTCACTTACGGAAATTAACGTAGGTTTTATTTCTGGCAATTCATGATTTAATTCTTGAATATTATTTAAAATCGCCTTAATTTCTGAAACCATATGTGAAATTTTATGATTATTGAATTCTAATTCATTAAACCCATCAATTTTAGATTGGAGTTCGTTCTTTTGATTCGTTAATTTAACCAATGCTGTTTCATTTTGTAGCTTTAATTCTTTTGAAAGACTGTAAATAAATTCTGAAATACTTTTACGGTAAACCCCTTTAATTCCTTCACTTACTTCCTTCGTATACTGTAATAAATAGTTTCCACTTATATCAATTAAGTGTGATGGCTTCGGACAAATTACCTCTTCACTCAAATTCGGTTCAAGAATTTTATCAAAGTCACTGCTATCAATTTTATTATTTTCAATTTGTTTCACAGTACGAACTGCAGCTTCTTTTACGAAGTACTCAATTTGTTTATTCGTTAATTCTTTTACTTTACTAATAAATTGAGTTTTTGATTCATGTAAATTATTTTCAAGTTTTTTCCTTGATTGGAAAAGTCCTTTATTTTGCAATGCTTTTTCTGATTCTAAATAATTTGAAGCTAATTCTCTCATTTCAAAAGGTGTAATATTTGAATTATTCAGTACTTGTTGAGTAGACTGCAAACAATTTTCCTCAAATGAAGAAACTGACTTTTCTATTGTTTCGATTTCATTATTCAAGTCATTATATTCCGCTTTAATTTCGTCAGCATTTTGATCGATATCAATGTAATCGTTCTCAAGTTGTAGTAATTGTTCATTCATGATTGTTAAAAAGCTTGCGTAATCATTTTCAATTTGAACTACATCTTGATTGCTGTATAAATCATTTAAATAATTAATAAATTGATTATATTCATTATTTTTTACCGTTTTATCTCTTGTAGATAAATAAAAAACTTGTAGATTATTTAATCCTTGTTTTTTCATGTTTCCGATTACACCATGTTTAAACTGATCAAACGTTAATTCCGTTTCATCATGCTTATCAATGCATGTAATGACTAAACAAACTTTAGTATTTTTTTCAACTAAACTATTAATAAAATCAATATTTGTTTTCGAATGAACATGCTGATAGTCCATCAAATAGAAAATACTGTCCGCAAGATGGATCACTGAGTTTGTCGCCTCTAAATGATCCATGTCAGTTGAATCAATTCCTGGCGTATCGATTAAGACAGATCCACTTGGAATTTTAAAAATTTCTTGTGCCCATTCGAGTTCAATAATCGTGCCACTATCTGAAGCTAATTTTTTTAATTCATCTACTTGTATATCCTCTTGAATCTGATACATTTCTCCGTCTTTAAGAGTGATTAACATCTTACTTTCGCCGCTTTTTAATTTTACGACGTTAGCACTTGTTGGAATTGGGCTTGTAGGTAGTTTATCTACTTGTAAAAGATCATTTAATAATGATGACTTACCAGCAGAAAAATGCCCACAAAATACGTAATAACTTTCCTTATTTTGTATTTTGTATGCTAATTTTTTTAATTGAAATAATTCCTTGGAATTTCCTTGTTCAGAAAGTAAATTGATTCCTGAAGAAACCTTATTCAGTAATTCCCCTCTGTTAATCTTAGTATTTTGCAACGTGATTTCCCCATTTCATTTCAAACTCAAATATTTTCCCTAGCATTATTTTATCCCCATATATATTAATTTGGAAGAAGAATGTATAGGCAAATGAATAGAAAATTAATAAAACTTGTTACCTGACGAGTATTTTATGTAAAGAAGAGCCAAAAATGTACTTATTATTCCTTAATTAGGTGACTATGTTCTAATTATTCTTCCTTACTTCAAATTTAATTGATAAAAGTACAAAAAAAAACTAGGCAACATCACCTAGTTTTGAACTTGTTTAAGTACATATTTAGTTAATAAAAAGTATAAAAGTATTGTAGCCGACACAAATCCAAGAACCATTTGACGCACAACCTTTCGAAGTTGATAATGATTTTCATTCTACATTAATCATAATCAGTTATTTTCCATTTGTCAATAACTATTCGATGGATTGTAAAAGCGCTTTATTTTCTTCTCGGATTCTTACTTTTAATAGCATTAAATTACAAATAGAAAAGATTACGGTTGTAATATATGCATGAAACATAATTGGAATTACCAATAATTCAACCGTTACAATGATGTAATTCGGATGTTTTATATATTTATAAAGTCCATCTTTTACTAACTTTTCATTAGGTAGAATAATGATTTTTGTATTCCATCTTTCTCCTAATGTCGAAATAACCCATACTCTCGCTAACTGTAAAATGATAAATAAAATTAAAAGGAAAGTAAAAAACTCAATTTCTACATACTGAACAAAGTAATTTTCAATTAAAATCGATAAAAAAAACATACTATGTAAAATAATAAAATATTTATAATGCGCTTGGCCAAATTCAATAGCACCACGTTGTTTTAGTTTTTTTTCATTATTTTTTGCTATACCAAGTTCAACTACTCTTTGGATAATAATAAACAAAAAAATAATCTTTAACATTAGCATTCTACCCACTTTAACAGAGAAAGCTCAGAACTAAAGCCCGGTCCTAGGGCACAAAGAAGGCCTAATTCATCCACTTTTCCTTTTTTCATAAATTCGCATAACACAAATAAAACTGTACAGGACGACATATTACCAAATGACTTTAAAATCTGTAATGAAGTTGTTAATTTCTCTTCGCAAATATTAAGTGATTCTACGTATGCATCTAACACTTTTTTCCCACCTGGATGAGCGATAAAATGAGTAATATCTTCAATGGTCAGCTCATTTTCAAATAAGAAATTAGAAACAACTGGCTGTAACCAATTCTTAACAATGGAAGGTATATCTCTTGAGAAAATTACAAATAGTCCATCGTTGCGAATATCCCATCCCATTACATCTAAAGAATTCGGCATTAGATTCGAATTTGTTTGTACGATTGTCGGTAAAGCTTTATGTATTGTTCTATTTTTTAACTCACTTTCATCACCGACAACAAGTACAGCCGCTGCTCCATCCGCAAACAATGAAGTTCCAATTATATTACTTTTTGATAGATCTTCTTTTTGGAAGGTCAAACTACACAATTCAACAGCAACTAGTAAAATATTTGACTTAGGATGTGCCCTACAATAATCAAATGCTCTAGAAATTCCGCTAGCTCCACCAGCGCAACCTAAACCCCAGATCGGTATTCTTTTAATTGAGTTATTAAAAGGTAGGATGTTGGCAATATGGGCATCAATAGTCGGGGTCGAAATACCAGTAGATGATACGAAAATAATTCCTTGAATTTCTTCATATTTAATTTCCGAAGATAGAAATTCATTGCTTGTTACACAATTTTTTATAGCTTCTATTGATAATTCAATCGAAATTTCAGTATAAGCTTGATTTTTTTGTTCGAAGCTATGTTCCTCGCTATACCAAGAGAGCTCTTTTGATATGTAGCGGTTTTGAATTTCCCCATTTTGAAATACAGATAATAACCGATCAATAGATGGGTACTTTTTCATAAAAAGTTCTCTAATAAAAGGCACGACATTTTCTTGATTAATTTTATTTTTAGGCACTGACTTTCCAACTGATAAAATTAAAGGCATAATTTCCCACTCCTTATAGAGATTAACTTTTGTATAAAAATGGAAAATTATTCTTCAAATTGGATAGAAAATCTGAAAACAATTGTTTTAGCTCAATTGTGGTTTAATCAATTACGAATTAAAAACTATGAGACAACAATAGAAAATCAATAAAGGCCATAAAAAAAAGACAATTCACTATCTGCTCATTGTTCATGAACAAATAATTAGAATTGCCTAAGCGTTTCAAAGGAGTTTTCTCTCTAGTTGTGCAGTTTTAGTATATCTCATTTTATATGATTGTACATTTGCAATTATTTCCATTAAAACGATTTGTTTATATGGCTCTAGTTAGATCGATTTATTTACTTCTTCTAACTCATAAAGGCTTGAGTATTTTGTTTCTAAGTAATCAATATAATAATTTACATTCAATTCTTCTCCTGTAACATCCTTCAATATTTCTTGCGGTTTCTTAGTTGCACCATATTGATGAATATTCACTCTTAACCAATCAAGTACTGTTTGAAAATCATTCGTTTCAATTAATTCGTTATAATTCGGTAATTCCTTTTCCATTGTAGCTTTAATTTGAGCAGCATACATAGCTCCTAAAGCATATGTTGGGAAATATCCGAAAAGACCCATCGACCAATGAACGTCTTGTAGTACGCCTTCTCGATCAGTTGCTGGTACGATTCCGAGATACTCTTCCATTTTCTGATTCCAAATAGAAGGAAGCTCATTGACTTGAATTTTACCATCTAAAAGATCCTTTTCAATTTCATAACGAATCATAACATGTAATGGATAAGTTAATTCATCTGCTTCAATTCGAATAAAAGAAGGTTTACTATTATTAACTACTTTATAAAATTCATCTAACGAAATATTATCTAATACACCGTTTAATTGCTCTTTTAAATTTGTAAAATTACACTTCCAGAATTCATAGCTTTGTCCAATGACTTTTTCATATAAAAGTGATTGTGACTCATGGATACCTAATGAAGCACCTTGCGCAATTGGTAAACACTCTAAGTCTTTCGAAATGTTTTGTTCGTAAAGTGCATGACCACATTCATGAATCGTACTAAAAAGAGCTTTTTCGAAATTGTTTTCATGATATTTTGTCGTTACTCGAACATCTCCTAAGTTAAGGGAAGTTGCGAACGGATGTGCAGTAGGATCTAGTCTGCCAGCATCGAAATTATAACCAAGAGTAGTTAAGAATAGTTCACAAATTTCTTTTTGTTTTTGTTTAGAAACAAAAGATTTCATTTCTTCTTTTTCAAAGTTTTTCCCACTCGTTGATATAGCTTTAACAAGCGGTACTATTTTGTTTCTTACTGCCGAAAATACTTCGTCCAGTTTTTGAACAGTCATACCTGGTTCATATTCATCTAAGTATGTATCGTATTTACAATCTGTATATCCTAAATATTCTACGAATTTACGTTTATACCCAATTATTTCAGTTAAATATGGTTCGAATTTAGCAAAATTGTTTTCTTCTTTCGCTTCTGCCCATACGCTTTCCGAAATTGCTTGGCATTTAACAAATGCTTCAAACTCTTCAACAGGTATTTTCGTATTTCGATCATACTGCTTCCTTAAATAATTTACCGTTTTCTCAAGCTCTACTGAACATTTCCCTGCGCTAACCGCTTCTTCCATTGTTATTAAATAATGGGCCATCTCATCTGAAATACTCATTTTAAACACATCGGCTGATAATTGACTAATTACATTTGAGCGCTGCTTAACAGCATTTTTAGGTGCTCCTGTCCGAAGATCCCAGTACAATACACCAATTGCTTCTTCAATATTCAGCATTTTCTTTACATACTCTAAAAATGAAGCCTCATACTCTTTCAAGCTCATCAATATACCCACCTTTTAAAATCAAATTTTTCAGTCAGATAAATAGTACCATATAAATTTAACAGATTTAGAAGAATTTTCTCATTTTTCAAATAATATTTATCGACAAAACGAATACTATTACCTCTCTTTGCACATACTACGCCAGTCTTTGTTCAAACTATATGAAATTTTACATTCTGAATATTCCTTGACAGGAATATTCCTCTTGAGGTATATTCAATTTATGAATTCGACTTTAATTGCTCTCTCTGAGCCGAACCGATTACAGATTGTCGAACTCTTACGTGACGGTCCACTATCAGTTGGTGAAATCGCTGAAAGTCTCGGACTTAAACAACCACAAGTTTCAAAACATCTACGCGTTCTTAGTGAAGCTGGGCTTGTCGAAGTTCAACCAATCGCCAATAAAAGAATTTACAAACTAAGACCCCAGCCGCTAAAAGAAATGGATTTGTGGATAAAGTCATTCCGACACGTCTGGGAACAGAGATTCGATCAATTGGACGATTACTTAAAAAAATTACAAGATAAATAAACATAGCTTATTCACAGTACTTAATTTGATTAGTTTAAATTTCGAAAGGAGTAAATTTGAAGTTTTTTATTCATCTGGTAAACAGACATTAAGTCGTCTAGCAGATTATTTATTAAAAAAATAAACATACAAAATGAATTGGAGGAATTGAAAATGAGTGAAAATACATTTAAAGTTGATGAGCAAGGATTAGTTTTAACAAGGGTTGTTGATGCACCTCGTGAATTAGTATTTAAAGTTTGGTCAGAAGCTGAGCATCTTAAAAATTGGTGGGGTCCTAAAGGATTTACAATGGATGTAACAACATTAGAATTTAAAACTGGTGGTAAATTCCACTATAAAATGCAATCACCTGATGGATTCGAAATGTGGGGATTATTTGTTTTCGGAGAAATTATTGAACCTGAAAAAATCGTTTTTGTTAATTCATTCTCTGATCCAGAAGCCAATATGGTTCGTGCTCCATTCTTTGAAGTGTGGCCATTGGAAATTCAAAACACTTTAACTTTAGAAGAAAATGACGGAAAAACGACTATTACATTAAAAGGATTCCCAATCAATGCAACTGATGAAGAAGTTGCAGCATTTATTGCAAATAAAGAATCTATGCAACAAGGCTTTACTGGTACATTTGACCAATTAGATGAGTATTTAGCTAAAACATCTTTATAAGATCATTATAAAAAATACCCTTTTGAGTCCGATATAAACTCAAAAGGGTATTTTTATTACTAATAATAAACAACTTTAGTTTTAGCAATTAAATCATGTAACGTATTTTGATCTTTTCGAAAGATAAAAAGTAGATCTATTAAATACGCAATTCCAAGTACTTGTATTAATATTGGGAGGTTTAATTGACAACCAAAAGCAAATATTGTGCGCAAAGACATTGTTTTTAAATCAACTAAGTCTTCCGTAGCTTTAACAACCATAATGCTTAATAATCTTTTTCCAATTGTTTGCCCACTCCATATATAGGTAGGAACTAGTACATAAAATAAGAAAATAAATAAAAGTAACCAGATTGAATAGAGAAATAACTGCTTACTACTGTACAAATATAAATGTAAAATGTCTTTACTTTCTATGCCAATTACTAATAACCCCAATTTAGAAAATAAAAGATAGAATGTCCCATCGATCCACGCTGCAAACAATCTTCTTGTACGGCTTGCCAGTTCGAAATCCATCTAGATGAACCTCATTCCACAATTTTGTTAAAATGGATATTTTAAGATTTATACTATTATACTTGGACATTTTATTTTTGATTAATGATTTTTAACTATTTAATCAATTAATTATTTAGAAATGTGCAGTTAACTATTCAATAGAAGAATAAGGATTATTGTTATCTTTTAGGTTCTGATATAAGACAGACTATTTAACTACGATCAATTATTAAATGTTGTTACTCTTTCTAATAAAATAAATTTCACAGGCTTTTTAATTTGTCACAAAACTTTACAATTTTGCATGATATATCCATTTAAAATTTTGTTACGATTAAGGTGTAAAATAAAAAATAATTTTATTCAATGAAAAAGAAGGTAATATTTTTGTATACTGTTCAATCAGTAGAAAAGGAAATTTTCAAGTCGAGAATCGTTAAAATAAGCATCTTGTTACTCTTAATCATTTTGCATTATACCATTTATGAAATTCCTTCTAAATCACTAACTACATTGGTTTTAACAATCGTATTAATTGAAGCGATTAATAATAATTTTTATCAAAGAATTTTGAGAATTATAAAAAAAATATCTTAGATGCTTGAATGCGTTCGAGTCCGTAAAAAAGAAAGACCACAAACAAATGTTTGTGGTCTCTTTATTTACATTTTTTCATATAAGATTCACGTTTACTTTAGATTGTTTACCTGCAATCGTTTTCAATAAATTCTGAAGTTCTCTTAAATCTGTGTCCAACTGATGACGAATCTTAATAACTTCATGGTGATTGTCATTATTTTGATTTCGAGCTTCTTGCAACTTGATTCGTTTTTCTTCGATGTTTCGTTCTAAAGATCTTGCTGTCCTAAAAAACATTCAAATTACCCCCTTTTCAAAAGTTTGAACACGCTTTCATTTATTATTAATATACAATGAAAAAGTAATGATTCGAAAATTAAAAAGTGTCTATTCTTTGAACTTAATAAGTATTCGTTTACTTTTTCGATTATATTTTTTAATTTTGTTCTAATTATTAGATAGAATCTTTATATTTCCATTAAGATGAACGCGCTTTCATTTTTATCAAGTATACTATACATTACTATCTTTTTAATAGCCCAAAAGTGTCTATTCTTTGAACTTATTAATATTTTGTTTTAATTATACACTTTTTTATTGATTTATACATTTATAGGTAAAGTTAAGGGAGGTTTAAATAACCTCCCTAGTTCAACCTATATCATGCCAATTTGTACAATTCTGAGTACTTTTCTTCAAGGTATTCAATAAAATATTTCACATTTAAATCTTCACCTGTAACATCGACTAAAATTTCCTTTGGTTCTTTTAGTTTTCCAAATTGATGAATATTGCGAGTTAGCCAATTTACAATTTGGTGAATTTCTCCACTTTTTAAAATATGATCAAAATCAGTTAATTCCTGTTTCATTTTACGTTTAAACTGAGCTGCATACATTGCCCCTAATGCATATGAAGGGAAATAACCAAAATCTCCTCCTGCCCAATGTACATCTTGAAGAACTCCTTCTCGGTCGTTAGCTGGAGTAATTCCTAAATATTCTTCCATTTTCTCGTTCCAAACTTTTGGTAAATCTTTTACTTGTAAATCGCCATCAAATAGCTCTTTTTCAATTTCATACCTAACCATTATATGTAATGGGTATGTACATTCATCCGCTTCAATACGAATTAATGAAGGTTCGCTATGGTTTATTGCTTTATAAAAATCCTCAACGGACAAATTTTTAAAATAATCGCCAGTTTTTGCGATTAAATTTTCATATTGAGTTTCCCAAAACTCTTTACTTCTCCCAATCATATTCTCAAAAAATAATGATTGCGACTCATGGATTCCCATAGATGCCCCTTCACATAATGGAGTACCAATTAAATTTGAAGATAAGTTTTGCTCATATAATGCATGTCCACATTCGTGAATCGTTCCAAAAAGAGCACTCATAAAGTTATCTTCTATATATTTCGTTGTTACACGCACATCACCAGGATTTAGTGTAATCTGAAAAGGATGCACTGTTTCATCTAATCGGCCGGAATCAAAATTATAACCTAATTTAACGAGTACATCTTCACTTACCTCTTTTTGAATATCAATTGAAATTGGCTGTGATAATTCTTCGCGCTGTAATCTAACAGAGGATTTTGAAATTTTCGCTACTAAAGGTACAAGACTTTCTCTTACTTCTCCAAAAACTTCGTCCAGCTTCTGAGTTGTCATTCCTGGTTCGTAGAGATTCAATAATGTATCATATTTCTTATCTTTGTAGCCCCAATATTCAATAAACTGTTTTTTCATTGCTACAATCTTTTCTAAAAATGGCTGGAATTTGTTGAAATCGCCTTCATTTTTAGCGTCTTCCCAAGCATTTTCGCTTAATGAACATAGCTTTACGTATTCTGCATATTCCTTTTTAGGAATTTTGCAATTTAAATCGTAATTTTTTCTACATTCTTTTACTGATTTCTCGATGATTTCACTTAAATTTCCAGTACCAATTTCTTTTTCTAATAAATTTAAATAGTTTTCCATTGTACTTGAAGTTGTCATTTCAAAAACTTCTTCTGAAAGTTGGCTAATAACATTTGATCTTTGCTCTGCACCATTTTTTGGAGCTCCAGTTCTTAAGTCCCAATACATCACATTTATTGCTTCATTATAATTTTCGATCTTCTTTAAATACTCAATAAAGTCTTCTTGAACTTTTTTAATTTCCATTTTTATCCCTCATTTCTATAATTTAGCTGTTAGTTTCATTCTATCATATCTTCTATTTTCATTTTGTTAAAAACTTAGTCTAATTCAGAAGATTATATTAAAGACAGAAATTAGTTTAATATTGTACAATACAACCAAGGTGATGCTATGAGAATATTATTATTAGGCGCAACAGGAAGAGTTGGTTCGTTTTTAGTTGATCTATTATTAGAAGCCAATTTTGAAGTAACCGCTTTAGTTAGAGATGAAAAAAAAATAAAAGTAAAACATGATTCTCTTACTATAATTAAAGGAAATACATTAAATCATACTGATTTGAGTTTAGCTTTGGAACATGTAGATGGGGTAATTTCAGCTCTAAATACTGAGGGTGAAAATATTTTATCTAATACTATGAAACAGTTAATTCCTCTTTTGGAAATGAAAAAAATTAAACGATTTGTTTCAATAGGAACTGCAGGTATTTTGCAATCTAGAGTGGAACCGACGCTCCTACGTTATTTAAGCTCAGAATCAAAAAGGAAATCAACGACTGCAGCAAAAGATCATGAACATGCTTTTTTGTTGTTAAATCAAAGTCAGTTAAATTGGACGATTGTTTGCCCGACTTACTTACCAGATGGACCAATAACGAAAAAATTTCTTATAGAAAAAGAAGTTTTGCCTATTGATGGCCAAAGCATTTCAACTGGTGATACAGCTTTTTTTGCCTTTAAAGAATTTTTCGATTGTAAATATAGTAAAAGTAGAGTTGGGATTGCCTATTAAAAAGACTTTTGGCTGTCAAATAAGTCGGCAGCCTTTTTAATATTTCTAGTTATGTAAGACATAGTTCTAGTAAATTTGAACTTCATTAATTTCTATTCAAGAGTGCACCATTTTTCATCTGATTAATGATGATTTTTGAACTAAAAAAAGATTGTCTAACTAGACAATCTTTAGGAGTCTAATTTATCTTTGCAAAGATACAAGTATCAGTTAGTTTTTTACCGTCAGCTGAAAGATCCTCATTACGTAATATCCCTTCAAGTTCAAAACCTAGTTTTTCAGGGATCGAACGACTTTTAGTGTTATTAGAATCGCATCGTATTTCAATCCTTCTAAATTTAAATTGCTGAAAACCAAGATTTATTAACTCTCTGACTGTTTCTATCATATATCCCTTGCCACTAAATGGCGTGCTAATCCAGTATCCAATTTCACATTTAGAAATCTCCCAATTAATTCTGTGTAGGCTAGCAGTTCCAATAAAATCATTAGTATCCTTATTATAGATAAGAAAGCGAAAGCTTTCTCTTTTCAAAAAATCTATATGGGCATTTCTCAGTATAATTTCTGTTTCTTCAACAGTAGGAATTGACTGGTATAAAGACAACCATTGCTTTAACTCACTAATCGAATCCTTAATAGCTTGGTTTACTACATCCCCTTCACCAGCTTGAAGTGGTGCTCGAAGAATTAGTCTGTCTGTTTCTATTTGAAACGGAACATCTAATAAAATAGAATTCATTTCATTTCCCCTCTCGAAAACTTTAAATTATGACTTAATGAAACTTAAACAATAAAAAACAAACTGAAGCGTATAATTGTTCGATTATTGCCTGTTTTAGTTGCATATGAGCTTCAGGTTAGTTTGTTAGTTTTTCTCCAAATTAATGAAAAAGTTAAGATTAGTAAGCCCACTGAAAAACCTATTATTTGGTCTAATAAAAGTTCTCCAGTTTTAAAATAATGAATAACGAAAGTACCTCCAAACATAACGATTAACGTAAGTGCGAATTTAATTAAGTAATTGTTTATTTTCAAAATGTTTATCTCCATTTACACTTAAATCTTCAAATTATCCTTCTTAAAGAATACCATATTTATCCATTTTTAGTACAAGATTTATAAAATTCTTATTTTACTAAACTGCCATTTTGTTCAATAATAAAGACCGACAATTGTAGATCACGTTGTTCATCTAATGTAAGTTAATCGTATATTGAATTAGCCGTTTCAACTAGGTCAATAATTGTGTAATTTTTATCAATATCTGTTAATTTGACTAGCATTATTTCATGATAAAGTCCATCTTTTTTCCATCGAATTATCTTTGAACCATCCTTATCATCTCTTACAATTATCACCTTAGTTCCATCTTTTAACTTTGTCGTTAATTGTTGTCCTTCACCTGAGAACTCGATGTTTTTTTGATGATATGTCGTGACTTCTACAATAACTCCTTTCCCGTCCCTATAATTAATTGAAGTTAGATTAATCGAATCATTTCCAATATTTTTTTGAACATCCAATGAAACATTCTTTACATTGATTGGTAACCTCTTTGGTACAACCATTTCATTTTGAATATCCTTAGGTAACACTTCTACCTCTTTTTTCATCGTTTTAGGGTAGTCATCTTTTAACCTTTCTAGTGCACTATTCCCATTTGTACAGGCAGTTAATAAAAGAATTGAGATTGCTAAAATGATTTTTTTCACTTTGACTAACCTCCTCTTTTACAATATTTCTTCAAATTATATTCAAATTCCTATATTTTTTGTCTACATTTCTATTTTTCTTATGCAACTATACTACCATTTAGCCCAATAAAAAAAATCGACTATTAAGTCGATGTTCTTGTTTAGTTACCTATTACGTTAGTTTTCTTAATTCTATAACTCTTAATTTGTTTGTAACTAGATAATCTGATTGAAGTTTCTTTTTTTATATAATAATTTACCAATTCCATCATCTGTCACTACGACCGTGGAAATTATCGCGTCTGTCATCGTCACAACGATCTACTGCACGACAAAATTCCTCTTTATCAACCGTGATTTTCGCATTAAATGTAAAATCTCTCTCATTACTTTTGTTTCTTTCATTGTTACAATTGCAACCCATTATAGCAACAGCTTTTATTTTAAATTCATCTCAACAACTTATGTTTGGATAAGTAAAAAGGAATATTCTGCCTTCTCCACACGATTTTCGGGTAATCCTTGTTCAAAACGACCATTTAGTGCAATAAAAAGACTACACGAGGTAGTCTTTTCTTGTTAAACTAAAGCATTGCATTAGTTAAAAAGGATAAATTTATATCTAATGCATATCCCCCATCTTTAACTCTCCATTTTCCATTACTACTATCTCTTACTAGCGTCCAACTAAAATTATCCATCGTTTTATTTGCATCCCAACCACCTACAGCTGTAGGGGCGGTTTTAATGGTAGAAAAGACAACAATGGCATTTTTATCTTCCATATAAGACTCAATTGTATCTGCATCTATTGCTTGAAACTCTGAATAGTGTAGTTCCGTAATTGTGCATCCTTCATTATTTTTATCTTTCTTGAAATCTTTCTTGACGGTATCAAACGCAGTGATTATATCTTCCTTCGTTAACTTTTTAGATTGTCCTATTCTTACTTTTACATGATTAGCATCAGTATAATTATCTTCAGCTTGTGCAACTCTCCATTTTCCCTTTTCACTATTTCTTATTAAAGTCCAAGTATATCTAGTCTGAGTTGAATTTGGCTTCCAACTTCCATCACCACCAGAAGAATCGACTTTAAAGTTTGAAAGCAAAACAATTACATTTTTATCTCCTACAACCGTTTCATCACCACCGCCAAAATTCATATAATCTTTGGCAATCGCAAGAGAATCTTTTTCTGAATACCTTAGCTCTGTCAGTGAGCACCCTTTATAACCCTTGAACTTTTCCTTTACAGTACTTACTGCTGCTTTTATTTCGTCCTTACTGAAATGACTTGATTGTCCTATTTTTACCTTTACTGTTTCAGCATCAGTTTTGTGCTTATAGAATAGGATTGAAGATACAACAACTACAAATATAAAAAGAGAAAAAAATTGTTTATTGGTTTTCATACTATGTACTCCTATTTTTATTTTTCAAATTAAATTTCCAGTTACTCCCACAAAAAATAATTATATAGTATAGAAAGATATTTGTAATTTGGGATAATTTCGCCTTTTAGACTTTAAATATAATTTAAAATTTTGCAAACCGAAAAATCTTCAATATTTTAGACCTTCTGACTTAAATAACCTCTTTTCTACATCCCATTCATCGATAAATTTAACTATTTCTTTTCCTTACCTTACCTAATGTTGCTCTATTCCTTCCATTCAATTGGTATAGTTGCAAGTACTCTTTTGATGCAACGATATTAATAATTCCACTTTTAAATCCATATTCCTCCTTGTATAATCCTAACGTTTAGTTAAATAAGAAAATCAACAATCTACTTTAACGGAACCAAATAAAAAAAGAGTGCAGAGAAATTTTAGGGATTTCTCTACACTCTAACACTACTTTTTTTATGGTTTAACAGGTAAACTGTTTAAGATTTTATCTTTCGTATCACTGTTTAAATCATTATCGATAAATAAAATAATTTTTCCTTTATCTTCATGACCACGGATTAGACGCCCAATACCTTGGCGTAATCTTAATAACATGTACGGCTCATCAATTTCTAAATAAGGATTTTGTGAATTTTGTCGTTTTGATTGGAATACCGGATCATTAGGAGGGAATGGTAATGAATGAATAATTACCTGACTCAATGATTCTCCTTGTATATCTAATCCTTCCCATAGATGGACTGCACATAAAGATGCATTAATATCTTCTTGGAATTTTTGTACGATTGAGCTAATTTCTTCTTCACCTTCGAAGTATAAATTAAAATCAATTTTTTCCTTCGCAATCTGCTCTTTAAATTTTTTCATTTCTTGAGTTGAATTAAATAATACTAATGTACTACCGTTATTATTCTTTAATTTCTCAATAATCATCTCATTTTTAGCTTCTATTTCGGTTGAATCAACTTGTTTCAACTCAATTTGCATTTGCTCCTCGTAATCGAAAGGAGAATTCACTGAAAATGATAAATAATCTTTTATGCCTAGACTATTTGCGATGTAATCAAAGGATGTATTTTGAGAAAGTGTCGCAGATGAGAATACGATCGGCATTTTTTGATTGAATACTTTTTCTTGTAAAAGCTCATTAACTGCTTTTGGCATGATAACAAGCGTTAATTCATTTTGATTATACTCAATCCATTGGATAGCAGTTACTTCGTTTATAAACAGATTTAAACAACGCTCAACATCATCTAAATGTTCATCAACGATATTTAATTGATATTCGTCGATCGTATACATTTCACTTTCAAATACTAATTCGTCACCAATACTACTTATTTGAGATTTTAATCTACTTGCTAATTTTATTAAACGTTCATTCATGTTTAGTTTATGTCTTCTTGAACCTTCAACTTCTTCAGTATTAATATCTAATTCATAGAAGAATTGATCATACGTTTCTAATGTATCTTCTAATAACTGCTGGAAGCTTTCACGTGTTCCCGATTGCATTAAAAATGATAAAAAGATATTTAAAGTCTCTTGTTGTAAACGGTATGTTAATGACTTTTGACTTGCAAACTCAAGTAAATGTCCTTCATCGAATACAACGCAGCTTGGGTTTGGTAGTAATGGTAATTGCCCTTCTCGTTTTCTTGATTCTACGGTCCAAATATGCTCCATATAAAATTCTTGCGAACAGACGATTAAGTCAGATGCTTTACGATAATGCTCTCTAGATAGAGTTTGTCCACATCTATGTCTTTGTTCACAAGTAGAACAATCCTGGAAATAATCGTATGAGATTGTATCCCACTCTTCATCCGTTAATTCTTTATATTCAGTGCGGTCTCCATAAGGAGTAAATTTTTGTAGTGTACCATAATCATTTACAAAACTCGGTAAATTTTCATAAACCGATAATACCGCATCAGAAACTTCATCCTCAGTACGTTGTTGGTCTAATTTTTTTAAACATAAATAGTTAGTAGTTGATTTAGCTAAACGCACATCAATTGATAAATTTAATGCATTTGATAGTTTTTCAATGTCACCATTTTTCTTAACTAATTGCTCAATTAATGACTCATCAGCACATGCGATAATCGCAGGTTTACCAGTAAATCTTGCATAGCATAAGCAATAAAGTAAATATACAAAAGTTTTACCAGTTCCTACTCCGGCTTCAGCAAAAATCACTTTCTTCTCTTTAAAAGCTCTTTCGACTTGAAAAGCCATAAAAATTTGCTCATCTCTTAATTCATAGCCAGCATCTGGTAGTAAATCGTAAAATACGTCACCAATCCATTCCCCTAACTTTTCTATGAATTGATCTTGTTTTCCAACCTCAAAAGGTAATTTAGTTGATTGACTCATTGCTACCCCCAAAATGTATTTTAAAAAGAAAAAGTCCTCCTGTGTGAGAACTTTAATTTTGCAAATTTATTCAAAACAATAATATATAAAAATTTGTCTCCATCCGCTATCATACAAAAAATGAAGTGGAAAGGCAAGGGAAATAAGGCCGGATTAAAAAAAGATAGATAAAAGAATGATTGTGTTTCTCTATCAGGTTTTCATGCCACTATTTCCCAAAATATTTCACTTACCTAGCTTTTTGCTTGTTTGATCATTTCTTCAACAATAATTTGTGATTTTAAAGCTTCTACTCCGTCAACTGATGGTTTTTCATCTGCGTAAATACTATTAATAAAATGGCCAATACAGTCTTCAAAGCCCCTTTGCTTTAATGTTGTGTCCCATGAAGATGAAAAAGAATTATGTATCGTGTTATTTTTCTCTATTTCAAAGTTGCTCATATTTTTTACTCTTATAATCGAACCTTCTGTAATTAATTCGAGTTGCTCTAGATTTGTTCCTGCTTTGCGATGCATATTTGTACTGATCATTTCTTCTGATGTGGATTCAAAATGATGAGTAACAAATTCTAAATGATCATTAGTATTTGTTTTAACTTTTCCATTAAGAAGATTAATTTCTCCATTTGCTAACCACCTAACAGTGTCAACTACATGTAAATAATCATCAAGCATCGTAAATTCAAATGAATTTGGACCGATCTTATTCTCGCGATGCTTCTCAAACTTAATAGAAGCTATATTTTTGGCTTGCTCTTTAGCTTGTACATACATTGGACAAAAGCGACGATTGAATCCAACCATAAGCTTTCGATTTAGTTTAATACTTAATTCAGCTAATCTTTCGGCCTCTGTTCTAGTAGCTGCTAGTGGTTTATCAACATACACATCTTTTCCATTTTTTAATAAGTATGATACAACTTCAAAATGTGAACTAGTTGAGCTATGTACAAATACAGCATCGCTACTTTCTGTCAGTTTGTTTAAATCTTCAAAATCGGGAATTCGATACTGAGAGCATATTAATTTACGCTTTTCCTTATTTGGTGAAAATGCTCCGATAAAATCCCAATTTTCCTCTTTTGTAAGAATCGGTAAATAGGCTTTCTGTGCAATATTTCCTAAACCAACCATCCCAATACGAATTTTTTTCATAAAATCATTCCTTTCGTATTTTTCTCTCTTTATCATAACAAAATTTCATTCATCTTTTAAAAACAATTGATTCAATAATCGAATTTAATTTGGCAATAACAATCCATTAATCGGGAATTCTAAAAAGTAATAGTTGTAGATTTAAATTAGATTGGAGGCTGGTTAATTGTATTTGTATTCTTTAATTCAGACCAATTTTGATACAAATGATGATATCAGTATTGTAAGGGATCTTTATTTACTTCAACATGAACAAAGTTTTTCTAATGAAGAATTTCATGATTTGGTCACCCAGTACAAAAGCACTGCAGAAACAAATTGGCATGTCGCACATTTACTTGAAAAAAATCACGGATTTCGCATTGTCCCTGCCATTAATTTATGAGTTTCAATCTCATTATTTTTCACAACATTTTCAAAATGTGTTCGTAATATCTTTAATTAAATGAGTTATTATTATAATTAAAAAAGTGCTCCTATTTGTCAGCATTAGACTTTTAGGAGCACCGATATCGGGTTTTACTCTTCGCGATTTCTTGGAGGTCTTTTACCAAAGTATTGGTAATAATCCGTTTTAATAAATCCATTAAATAATTTACGTTTTTTTGTTGCTGGTTTACCGTAAAATTGTTCAAATCCTTCATGGCTAGTTAATACATAAGTTGACCATGTATCTAATTTCGTAAATACATTCCCCATATCCGAATAAAGCTTTTCAACATATGGACGATCATTCAATCGCTCACCATAAGGTGGATTTGTTACAACATATCCATATTCTAATCTCGTTGTAAAGTCACTTACTTGCATTTGTTTAAATGAAATCGAGTCAGATAATCCAACTTCATCAGCATTTGCTTTTGAAACATTAATCATTCGATGGTCAATATCTGATCCTATGATTTCAAGCTTTTGATCATAATTTGCTAAGTCATCTGCTTCTTGTCTTGCTTCATCCCATCTTTTTTTGCCAATCCAATGCCAATCTTCTGATGCAAAGCTTCTAAACGATCCTGGCGCTATATTTTGACCAATTAACGCTGCTTCAATTGGAATTGTACCTGAACCACAAAACGGATCAACAAAAGGTAAATCTGCATTCCAATTCGTCAGTAAAATTAACGAAGCTGCTAGTGTTTCTTTTAATGGTGCTTCACCTTGATCGACACGATATCCTCGTTTATGTAAACCTTCGCGTCCAGTCGTATCAAGCGTTAATGTTACGATATCTTTTAAGATTGAAACTTCAACTCTAAATAAAGGTCCGTCTTCAATTAACATACCTTGTACATTTTGTATCGCTTTTAATTTATCAACAATCGCTTTTTTAACAATTGCTTGACAGTCCGAAACAGAAAAAAGTTTCGATTTTTGAGATTTTCCTGTAACTGGAAATTGACCATTTCTTGGAATAAATGTATGCCATGGTAATGCTTTTGTTTTTTCAAATAACTCATCAAAAGAAGTTGCCTTAAATTCGCCAATACGAATTTTAACTCGGTCAGCAGTTCTAAGCCATAAATTCGCTTTAACAATTCCACTTTCGTCTGCTTTAAATAATACTCGACCATTTTCAACTACTACATCTTCAAACCCTAAGCTTTTGACTTCTCTAGCGACTAAAGCTTCGATACCCATTGCAGCAGTAGCAATTAATGTATATTTCGCCAATTTTATCACCTATCTCATTCAAAAATAGAATGAACTTTTCTTTTTATTTTCATTATGGACAAATAACTTCAAAATTACAAAAAACTCTCCATTAAATGAAGAGTTTTTAAACAGTTTCATCATTTCAAATGTTCTGTAAGCCATGTTCTGTTCCTTTCGTACTTCAAGCGACTCTCGTCTCGTACTACAAGGTGGTAATCATCTATCTACAGAATAATCTGTCCCTTTCTCTGTTCAATTCCTTTGAAAGGATTCCCCTACCATAATTTGGGTTTCTCGCTCGTGGGGTTTACCGCGTTCCACTCCTCTCATTTCTTCGAGGACTACGTCACTGTGGCACTTTAAAGGTAGTAGAACCATATCCTTAATGGACTTAGGTCCGTTCCCTGCCGTTAGCTGTCAACACAGCTACCCTATCTTATGACTTCGATAGGCACGAACACTACAGCCATCGCAGGACTGTGCGAGCATGGACTTTCCTCAACAACGTCAAGCGTTGCAGCGATTACCCGAACATATTGAAACGAACATTTATTAGTATAGTAAATTATACTTGAGTTTGCAATGTTTTCTTTAAATATAAATTTAGTTGAAATTATTCGAAAAGTTTACTACCAAAAACATGCTTTTCCAAATTTGATAATCTTTTAAGAACGTCAGTATTCGTATTATTAAAAGGAGAAGGCGGTGGTGTTGATGTGTTTTTTTGATCCTCTAATAATTTTTTATACTTTGCGTTTTCTTGTTGTAGGGCTACGATTTGATTTTGAAACGATTCATAATCTTTAATGACCGTGTCTAAGTATTGATCTACTTCCTCTTGATTATATCCACGCATTGAAACTTTAAACTCTTTATTTAGGATATCTTTTATACTTAGCTTAATTTTTGTTGATTCCATTATTATCACCCCAAAACATTTAGAAATATTTACCTTCTATTTTTTCAAAGTCTTTATAAATTGTCAATTATCTATTCTATATTTCCCTATAATTATTGTCATCATTCTCAAATGTTTCTTCTGCAATCACTTGTAAATCATCAAAAGTAATCATTTCAATTGGATAATTGAATAGTTCATTTTTCTTATTTGCTAAATCATATAAATATTTAGGACTTCCTTCTTTTTCATTATCGTAAAATAATATACAACCTTCACTTTTGCTTACTAAAAATTCATTTTTCGCTTTTAATTGTAATGGAGATTCGTAAGGCTTTCTAGAAATTGAGTCTACATGATCAGCACCAATTAAGATTTCATTATAATATTCTTGATTAGTTTCATTCCATTTTTTTTCTTGGTCTTCATAAGGTGTAAAAATACCTAATTTTAGATGTGGATAATCATCTTGTATTTCAAAAACTACCTCAGCAGCCCATAACTCAGTACCCATTTGGCCTGATATAATAATCCACTCTAGCTCATCTATAAATAGAAGAATTTTATTTTCAATTGCTTTTTTTATGTACTTCACTGCATCGTGTTTATTCGAAAAAATTCCTAATTCAAATGATTTATAACCAGATATAAGTAGTATCTTCATATAACCTCACTATAAATAATTAGGAAGAACTAAAAAAGTTCTTCCAAGAGTAAATTTTATTAGATTAAATAGGCATGTTTTTAAATTCAAATTGCTTAAATATTAATTTGCACATAAATTATCTCGCAAAAATCATTAATTTAAAATAATATTCAAAATTATTCAAATGCAGATATTATATTGAGGGAATTAATATTAATCTTGCTTACTACAAGTAGTCAAAGTTTAGTGGAAATCAATTATTAAGACATTTAAGATCAATATTTCAATATTTGATTGACGATCTTAGAGGATATTTTATTCCCTATAGATTTAGTTAGAATGTTAGGAATATTATTATAGATAAGCTTGTTGAAACATTTTTCTTTTTGGAAAAATTTGCCTTATGATAAGATTACATATAATGCTTGTTTAAAACTAGTAAAAATAATTAAAGTCAGTGTTATTGTGAAAAAAAATAAAAAAAGTATTTTGTTCAAAATGATCCTCTCCAATATCTTAAATATACTTTTATGTCAACTTTTTTATTTTATTAGGTTTGAACATATTTCACAACAATAAAATTAATTATGATTAAAAGTTTAAATTTTCAGATATTTCTTAAGATTAGACAATAATTGCCGAATGCTTTATATTCCTTTAAAATGATAAATGAAACCGTTTTAATATAATCAAAATATAGATAATGCAATACGAGGTGTAAAAAATGATTAACAAAAATTCTCCAATACCAATTTATCATCAATTATTAGAATACATAAAATCTAAAATTACTTCAGGAGAATACCCTGCTGATGAATTGATTCCGTCAGAAAGAGAGTTTTCTGAAAAATTTCAAATTTCCCGAATGACAGTTCGACAAGCTTTAAATAATTTAGTTCAAGAAGGAATTGTTTATAGGCAAAAAGGTAAAGGAACGTTTGTTAGTCGCCAAAAAGTTGAAAAAAAAATTAGTAGACTAAATAGTTATACTGAGGAAATGGTCGAAAGAGGTTTAAAACCGAGTAGTAAAATTGTTGAATTTGAAATCTTAAAGTCAGATAAAGCATTAGCAAACAATCTAAAAATAAAAGAAAATGATCCAATTTATTTTATTAAACGAGTTCGATCTGCAGATTCAATTCCAATGTCTATTGAAAGTATATATGTATCTTGTGAAATTGCACCAAACTTAAACAAAAGTGTTTTAGAAAAATCATTTTTTGATTATGTACATGCTAATATTCCAGATCCTATTCAATATGCAGATCAATCAATACAAGCTAGAATGCCTACTGACGAGGAAGCAACACTATTAGAAATTCCATTAAATTGTCCGGTACTAGCAATTTATCGTACAACTTTTTTAAGAAGTGGTAAAGTTTTAGAATTCGAATTAACTGTATATAGAGCAGATCGGTATAAACTTGTACATTCCTTATCGAGGAATGACTAAAGAACACAATAAAAAAGCCAGGGATTTCTGGCTTTTTTTATTTGAAGAAAACTCCAATTTGTTTAAATAGCCCACCTACTTGATTCATCGTATTCATCATCTGCCCTGCAGTTGACATCATTTTTGGTACATCATATGAACCTGAATTATTTTTAAACTGATTTAAGATTGATGAAAATTGAAAAGATTGACCATTATTCTGTTGATTGATCTTTTTTGGTTGGGTTGGATAAGGTGTACTAGGCGCAAACATTGCGGGAGTTGCAAATGGCCCTTGTTGATTCATTTGAGCATTCTGTGGTGGCATTGAATATTGTTGACTTTGAGGGTGCATATAATAGTTTGTTTGATTACCGAATTGCGAAGGGTTCATTGGCATGTATTGATATTGATTTTGCATGATTGAATAATAATTTGGATCATATTGATATCCTTGGTTATATTGTACAGTTGGTTGCTGCATTGTAAAATTTTGCGGAGCTGAATATTCACCTTGTTGAACAGAACTTCCAGGTTGTGTTGATGGTCCTCCGTATGGTAAAGGTTCAATCATCGGCGTTGCTTGCATTTGTGTTTGAGCTTGAGCTGCTGGCGTTAGTTGTGTATTCATTGTAGGATTTTGTGAATACGGTTGAATTGTATTCCCATAGTATCGTTGAATTTCATTAGTATATTGATTCATTTCTGGATAATTAAACTTCTCATCAACTACTTGATTTTGGTTTCTAAACCACTCAAAACTGTTATCTGAGTGATTTGGAGGAAACATTTTCTGTCTCATATTCTCACACCCATTATTAGTATTCTTTTTTATTAATATGTTACAAATGCCTATTCTGTTACTTATTAAATTTATGCAGCTTTTGTCACTTTATGTCGGAAGTTTAAATTTTTAAAAAAATTTAAATTTTAAATATTTATGATACATTTTATTTAGGAATTGCAGGTTGTTAAGTTAATTAAATTTAATGTTGGAGGGGTAACAATGACTTTACAAGAATTAAAGAACAAGTTTATTTCATCAAAAAGTTTCGAACCAACTGACTTTAATCAATTAATGGACTTTTTACAGCAAAATTACCTTAATGGTGAAGTTACTATTCAACATTACAGAGAATTAGTTAAAGAACTTGAACGTTTTGGCGCATGTAAGCCAATTTAGTAAGCTGAAATCATAGAGATAAGAAATAAAGCGATACACATCTACTTAAACGTAAAAGTGTATCGCTTTATTTAATTCCACTAGTTAATTCATTTTATTAAGTGTAAATACTTATATATATGTTTCCATTAAATATTAAATGCCAAATGCCTTCCCAATAATGGTGTAGAAATCCAACTTCCACCTTCTTTAGCTTGACTAACTTTGTTTTCAAAATGATGAAGATGCACTGTTGTTGACTGTACCTTATTTAAAAGTAAATTCTTTTCTTCTTCACATTTTTGATTAATTCTTATCGCCAGAGAGTGTTCAATAAACTCAACCTCATTTAAAAATTCATCAATTGCTCGAAAAAAATCATCTCTTTGAATTAATTCCATACAGTTCAACTCCTCTTCCAAGTTTTCTTAATTTTCTTTATAAACTAAATTCAACGGCTACACTTCTTCCTCCTTCTTCATTGACAAAACTAGAACTAATTCGCTAAACAAAGTGAATAAAGCTATTTTCTTCTATAATTTCGACAAAAAAATTTGTAACGAGACGCAGAATTGGGAAAGGTAAATATCATGGAGGTGTTACAAATGGCAAAAAACAAAAATGAAAAAAAGAAAAAGCAAGAAAAAAGTAAAAATCAACAAACAGGCAATCCAAAATTAGATGGTCCTAATTTCCCAGCTACATAAACAGTTGATAAAGTGACATTTATTAACCAAGATTTAACGTAAAAAGCTATCACTAAATGTTAGCTTAGAGTGTAGAGACCATATTAATTCTCTACACTCTTTTTTTTATTGTTTTTTTATGACAGCTTTAGACTAAATAACTCTTCTATATAAATGATTTAATTATCACAAGGATGATGACTTACTTATTAGAATTGTGTTGATCGGATAGACCAAAGACTCAATTGGGAAAAGAATGTTTTGACTACTTAAAGTGATAATCCCCGAAATCTATAATATAGTAGAAAAGCGTTTACACAAATTAAACAAAATAAAAGACTGCCGACTTTTTCGACAGCCATAGCTAGCATTGAATATTAGGTTATTTAGGCGGATTCTTCATTATTATTATTGCCTTTTCCCTTTTTCATTATTATTGCCTTTTCCCTTTTTCCACCTTTTATTTCATTGGAATAACCCTTTCAATTTTAATAATGAACTCAACAGTTCTTGTTTTATTAAAAATGATTCTTTAAAACTATCTCCATTTATTATTTCTTCATTTTCATACCATTCGGTCAAAATTTTACTATTAGAATACCAGTCATCTTCTACTGAACGCTTATGTGGAATGATTGGATAGACATCCCTTAATTTAGGATTGCTTGAGTTGGCAATGCCTACTAGACTCTCATAATCACTTCTACTCCCAGTATGATTCGTTTGTTTAGCAAAATTAATAAACCCATTATTTAAGTCTTGATGAAATAAGATTGAATATAATTGTCTTCCAATTTGGATCCGTTTTGTTAAATCTTCAAATTGGTAAACAGCAAGTCCGTATAGCTCTCCACTGTTTGTTGGGAAGATTACATAACTTAATTTCAATTGCTCTTGAAGTTTAAATGCGATAGTATTAAAAACTTCATTTTTAAAAAATTTATTTTGTATTACTGGTCTTTCAATCATATTTTGTTCATTAATAATTAATGAGTAGACGAGTCTCTTTTTATCTCGATCTGTCCAATATTTCTCCCATTCTATTTCCATAAAGGTCGATACTGAAAAATATTTTAACAAATAAAATAGAGGTTTATTATTCATTTTTGAATATTCAAATAGAAGTAATTGTGGAAATGCATCTAAAAAAATAATCCAATTTGCTCGCTCATACGTTATGAAGAGCTGTTTTCTTTGTTTTTCGCTTAGGCCATTCATAAAAATTGGGTTTGCTAGATCCGTCATGTTATAGCCTGCATTACGGGATACCATGCTTGCAAGAAAAGACCACTCTACCTCATTTAGTCTAAAAAAGTAATCCTGATATGCGATAGTTCTCGAGATATTATCTGCATTGAATTTGGTTGTTTCTTTTTTTATTAAATCAATAAGATTAGCTTCATCTTGTGATAAAATGTGTTCTTCTCGTCTATTATTTATAAAACCCTTCCAGCTTTCATGGTTTGCATTCATTGACTCACCCCAAGCAATCTGGTATTTTTTTACACGAACATCTGTTTTAGTGCTATAATACGAGTTGTATGTAATTTAAGGTGGAGTTGGTTTTATGACAATAATGTACCCAAATCGAAGAAATAATGTAGTTCAAAAAAGCCAAGAAAATAGTGAAACACAAGTAAAATCTAGCAATACCTATAGTAACCGTGGAATGTCCCTTGAAGATGATTTAAATGCTTCTAATACGTATTATTTAGCAAATAACATCGCAAACATACATAAGAAACCAACACCTGTACAAATCGTTAAAGTAGATTATCCAAAAAGAAGCGCAGCAGTTATTCGAGAGGCTTATTTTAAGCAACCGTCTACAACTGACTATAATGGCGTTTATAAGGGGAAATACATTGACTTTGAAGCCAAGGAAACAAATAATAAGACTAGTTTTCCTTTGCAAAATTTCCATTTACACCAAATAGAGCATATGGAAAATGTGTTAAATCATGGTGGAATTTCGTTTGTCATATTAAAATTTTCATTATATAATGAAATTTATTTTATGAAGGCAACTGATATTCTTACCTTTTGGAAAAGGCAAACAAATGGTGGAAGAAAGTCAATTTCTAGAGAAGAATGCAAAGAGTTTGGAACATTACTAAAATCAAGTTATCCAATAATCGTTCCTTACTTAAAATGTATCGATGAACTTTTTGAAGTTTAATATTCATTAAGTTCGATTGAAAGGCAGGAGAAACAAAAAAAATGGCAAAAGAGTATAGTTCACGACAAGAACGAAAACAGATGGAAAAGCCTCCAACAGAAAAACCAAAAAAACGTGAAGGTTTATGGAAAAAGATTACTTTAACAATATTGACATTAGCAGTACTTTGTATACTTGGAGGTGTTGGAGCGTTTTATTATTTAGTAAGTGACGCACCTGCACTAGATGAATCAAAATTAAAAGTACCTCTATCTTCAAAGATTTTAGATAGAGATGGGAATGTAATTGCTGAATTAGGAACTGAACAAAGAACAAAAGTTTCATATAACGAGATTCCTAAAGTAGTAGAAGATGCATTTATTGCAACAGAGGATGTACGCTTCTATAAGCATAAAGGTGTTGATATTCGCCGTGTACTTGGAGCTGTATTAGCAAATATTACAGGTGGATTTGGATCTCAAGGTGGTAGTACGATTACACAACAAGTTGTTAAAAATTCATTCTTATCACCACAAAAAACAATTAAACGAAAAGTTCAGGAATGGTACTTAGCATTCCAACTTGAACAAAAATATTCTAAGCAGCAAATTTTAGAAATGTATTTAAATAAAGTTTATTTCTCAAATGGTTTAAAAGGTCGAGGAGTTTACGGTGTAGCAAAAGCAAGTGAAACTTATTTTAGTAAAGATTTATCAAAAATTACGTTACCTGAAGCAGCTACACTTGCTGGTATGGTACAAAGTCCAAATAACTACAACCCGGCAAAACACCCAGCTCAATCACAAGCTAGAAGAAATGTTGTTTTAAGCCAAATGAAGAAATATGGTTATATTACAAAAGAGCAATACGCGAATGCAACGGCAATACCGATGAAAAAATTAGTTAAGCTTCATGAAAGTGAGCAAACAAAATATCAGGCATTCATTGATGTAGTTGTCGATGAAGTTGAAAAATATGGCGATGCCAACGTAAATACCGATGGTTTAACAATCGAAACAACGCTTGACCCAAAATCTCAAGCTAAAGCAGATGAAATCATTAATCGTGGTTCTGAATTTTATCCAAGTGATGCATTTCAAACTGGTTTTGTGTTAACTGATACTAAAACAGGTGAAATTAGAGCTGTAGGTGCAGGTAGAAACACAACAACTGGCGGCCTAAACTTTGCAACAGATATTAAAAGACAACCTGGTTCTACGATCAAACCAATCTTAGATTACGGACCTGCAATTCAAGATTTAAAATGGTCTACTAATCATCAGCTAGTTGATGAACCATATCAATATTCAGATGGGACCCCTATCCGAAACGCTGATAAATCATATAGAGGTAAATTATCAATTCGTCAAGCATTAATCGGTTCAAGAAATATACCGGCTCTGAAAACAATGCAGGCAGTTGGTTTAGATAAATCTCGTGAGTTTGGTAATGGACTTGGATTTAACTTCCAAAAAGATAGTTTTTATGAGTCTCATGCAATTGGTGGATTCACTGGTGTATCTGCAATGCAAATGGCTGGTGCATATGCAGCCTTTGGTAATGGCGGTGTTTACATAAAGCCACATGCGGTTACAAAAATAATTTATCAAGACAAAACTGAAAAAGTGTTAGCTCCTGAACCAAAACAAGCTATGAGCGACTACACTGCATATATGATTACTGATATGCTACGTGATGTTGTTAAAGCTCCAGGAGGTACTGGTGGTAGAGCAAACGTACCTGGCCTTGATATGGCAGGTAAAACTGGTACGACAAACTACCCTCAAGAAGTAAAAGATAAATATGGCTTCCCTTCAAACGCTACTCGTGATAGTTGGTTTGTTGGTTATACACCAGATGTTACTGTAGCAGTATGGACTGGATATGAGAAAAATCAAAAAGATCATTATTTAAGTAAAACTTCAACAAATATTGCTAAATACATTGCAAGAGATATGTTATCCGCTACTGGTGATCGTTCTTCTGAGTTCCATAAACCAAGTTCAGTTGTGAACGTTCAAGATGAATTATACATTCGTGGAGAAAAAATGGATGACTTACCAACACCAGATACATTAGATCCTGCTAAAAGTGTTACTGCAAAATATGACGAAAAATCAAGCAGTATTTCATTAAATTGGCAATATGCTTCTGATTTACTTGCTTCTACAACTTTTGAAGTGAGCTATGATATAAATGGTGTTAAAGGTGCAACTCAAAAAATTAATGGCACATCAGCAACAATTAATGGAATCGTACCAGGTAAAACAGTAAAAATTACAATTATCGCAACAAATGGTCAAACAAAGAGTGCCCCAGTTACTGTTACAGTCGATTTAACAACGACTAAAGATGAAACTACCCCACCAGCTGATAATAACGGTGATGGTAATGGTACAGATAACGGCAATGGCACAGACAATGGAAATGGTACGGATAACGGAAATGGTACTGGTAACGGAGATGGCTCTGGTACTGGGACTGGTAACGGAGATGGCTCTGGTACTGGCACCGGTAACGGAGATGGCTCTGGTACTGGTAACGGAGATGGTACTGGTACTGGTAACGGAGATGGTACTGGAACGGGTGGTAATGGTGATGGAAGTACAAATCCAACAACACCTCCGACAACTCCGGACCCAAATAAACCATCAAAACCAGGTTCGAATCAGACTTCATTTAATACCGATTCATATTCTAATAATCGATTTAATAAGTTGGAACGTAATATTATTGCATAAACTACGAAAAAACCTCCNNGGAGGTTTTTTCGTAGTTTAAAATAAATAAAAGTCAGTATTTAAGATCCTACTAAGCAATCTATTTTGATGAAGTTATTTATTTGTTTTCATAAATTTTTTGTGGAATACCAACAAACTATAATAATGGCTATTTTTGATAGCGAAGCACTTTTTTCAACAGCATAAAGAAACCTCCTCATTTTGAGGAGGTGATTTTTTTCTTATAATAAAGTTTTTCTAATTCCGTATACAACCCTGATAGTTGTATAAATGAGTGATAGTGATCTGGCTGATTTACAACAAAACTAATACGCTCATTGAGATTGATCGGCTTAACTGCAAGCTTTTCCAACTCAAGTAATATATTATTTAAGTTAGATAGGATTTGACCATTAATCCAAGTAAGAATTGAAATAAAATTTGCTAATCCCCTAACCATTGGCTCATATGCTAATTTACGATTTCGCTCTTTAAAGTAGTTAGATATATAGACAGATTCAGCTTTCCACTCTTCAAACATTTCCTTTATAATCTCATCGCTTTCGGATGGTTTAAAACTATTCGTACCAAGTACGTGCTGACTTTCATAAAAAAATGGTATATTACTAATTCTAATTTCATCATTGATCATCTGGTTATTTGTATGTTCACGATAAAATGGTGCAACATTAAAATCCTTATGAATATTATTTGACATTTTCTTTTTTCACCTTCATCCGTTTTTTTCCTTCTCTACACATTTCTAGTAACGGACACACTTCACAACTCGGTCTTTGCGCCTTGCAATGATATCTTCCAAAAAATATTAATCGATGATGCGTTACTCCCCAATCATCAATTGGTACTTTCTTCATTAGTGTCTCTTCCACTTCAAGAACTGAATCTTTCCAACGACAAATTGCTAGTCTTTTAGAAACCCTCTCTACATGAGTATCTACAGCAATTGCTGGTATATTAAATGCGACAGACATTACTACATTAGCAGTCTTTCTACCTACACCAGGCAATTTCACTAGTTCTTCTCTTGTACGTGGCACTTCTCCATTAAAATCATTAATAATCATTTCACTTAATTTCTGAATATTTTTTGCTTTATTTCTGAAAAGACCTATTGAACGAATGTCGTTTTGAAGTTCTTCTAATGGAACTTTTAAATAGTCCTCGGGTTCTTTATACTTTTCAAAAAGATTTTTTGTCACTTTATTTACTAAAACATCAGTACATTGCGCAGATAAAGCTACCGCTACTACTAATTCAAAAGGATTTTTATGATTTAATTCACAATGTGCATCAGGGAACATATCACCTATTATTTTAAGAGCTTCACCTATTTGTTGTTTATTTATCATTTCAAAACACTCCTTACTAAACAAAAGCGAGGAACAAGTCCTCGCTTTACTTTTCAAGCCAATTATAAAAAGGAATTGATCCTGTATACTTTGTTTCGTTTTGTGGTTCTCTTGTTTCTTTTTTTCTAAAATGCTTGCTATAGTTAATTGCTTGTTCTACTTGTTTTATTCCATTTTTCTTCCACTCAAATAAAATACGATCTATATAACGAAAATTTAACTTTCCACTAATAACAGCTTCTTTTAATGCGGTTTTTATTAATTTTTCATTATGATCATCTTGGTCCATCCACATTGTTAACGTTTCAATTTCAAACGGAGATAAAAGTCTACCAAATTCTTTTTCGAACACTGAATAAATTGATTCCTCAGCTTGTTCAATAATTGAAGGGAAGGTAGGCGCTTCTATTGGTTGTTGATCGTTCTTCTCATTATGGTTAATTAACTTTAACCATAATGGTGCAAGTGAATATGCTTCACATCGTAAATTGTGATCGTCAATTTCTTCGGTTATTTCTAATAGACCTTTTTTAAGAAGTTCGCGTATAACTTCCATACATTTTTGTTCATTTATTGACATAATCTGTGCTAATTGAGTAGGTGTTGGAAACGTATGACCCTGCTGCTGAAATGAGTAAAGCTGTAGAATCATGACAAGTTCTTCTTCACTAATGCCAAAAGAAGAATAACTACTAAGAAGTATATTTGGAATACTTATATTTCCAAGTTGTATCCAGTTTAAAATGCTATTATTATTCACTTCGAACACCTCTAGCATAGTATAGCATGATTACATGAAATAAACAGTAAAAGAAGCTTACCAAATAAAAATAAATAGAGGCGTGCTTATCACACCTCTATTTTAGTATAACTATTTATTAATTTAAAAACCATCTAATAAATTAATTAATTATGGATAGTCTGTTTATAAATTGTGTAAATGCATTACACTTTCAACACTTATTTATAGCAGAGTCCATGTTCTTCACAACATAATCATTTTCACCGATCAGTTGTTTAGTCAAAATGGATTTATCGTCGAACAATTTAAAGTTTAGCTTGGGATACTTGCTTTCATAAACTGCTCAATTCGATCTAATGCTTTATCCAACTGCTCTTGTGATGTTGCATATGATAAGCGAATATTATCAGGTGAACCGAATCCAGAACCAGGAATTACAGCAACATTAGCTTTTTGAAGTAACTCTGTTGAGAACTCATCTACATTCTGATAACCAGCCATTTTAGCAGCTTCAGTCACATTTGGGAATAAATAAAACGCACCGCTAGGTTTAACGCAGCTAAATCCAGGTATTGAAACTAAGCGTTCAAAAGTTTTATTTAAACGATCTTCAAATGCTACTCTCATTTCTTCAACTGGTCCATCACCTAATTCATATGCTTTAATCGTTGCGATTTGTGCCATTGTAGTAGGATTTGAAGTTGAGTGACTAGCTAGATTTGTCATTGCGTCGATTATTTCTTTATTACCTACAGCATACCCAATTCTCCATCCCGTCATTGAGTGAGATTTTGATACACCATTGATAATGATCGTTTGCTCTTTAAGTTCAGGGCTTAATGAAGCAATTGAAACATGCTTTACACCATCATATACTAATTTTTCATAGATCTCATCGGAAACGATTAAAATATCATGTTTTAAACAAATATCTCCGATTGCTTTTAACTCTTGCTCAGAATAAATCATACCAGTAGGATTACTTGGTGAATTTATAATGATCGCTTTTGTATTTTCAGTAATTGCAGCTTCAATTTGTTCAGGTGTTACTTTAAATTGTTGGTGCTCGTATCCTTCAATAAATACTGGCACACCCTCTGCTAATATTACTTGCTCAGGATAACTTACCCAGTATGGAGTCGGAATTATTACTTCATGTCCAGGATCTAAAATCGCTTGGAAAAGTGTGTAAAGTGCGTGTTTAGCACCATTTGTAACGACAACTTCTCCAGGAGAATAGGTTAATCCTTGATCATTTAATAATTTATCACAAATTGCTTTTCTTAAAGCCGGTAAGCCGTTTGAAGGAGTATATTTTGTTTGACCCTTAAGCATTGCTGAATAAGCTTCTTCAATAATTTCAATAGGTGTATTAAAATCAGGTTCACCTGCACCTAAACCGATAACATCAATTCCTTGATCTTTCATCTCTTTTGCTTTTGCTGTAATAGCTAATGTTGTAGATGGTGTTAGTGCACTTACTCTTTTTGCTAGTTTCATCTTCTTACGTTCCCCCTAAATACTATAACGTTTTAAAAGCTCTCCATTTTCGAAAGCAGCGTAATAAAAATTATATCGGCCGTTTTGGTCTATATATACTACTTCCCAAAGTGGTATTTTGTTCTCTATTCCTAACTTTACTTTATGTATTTTTTTTGGGCTTCTCTCATTGACCACTTTGTCAATGATTTGTTTTTGGGTCAATCCTTCACTTTTCTTTCGTGTAATAACATTTCCATCCTGTATCCAAGCTATCATTTCATTATTTGCATTGTCTTTGCCGCTCACAACAATCGCCTGTTCTTTTCCGTGGTAATAATCGGAATGTTGCACAGTTTTTAAATATCCTTGTTTTACCACAAGCTCTTCGGCATTTTTTTTATCATCGTTTACCTTAGAGGTCGCTGATTGATATGTAGAAACTAAAAATAATGATAGTAAAATGATGCTTAATCCAAGGATGACTAACCATTTTTTCATATATACCTCATTTATGTTCTATAAATTGTAAATACTGCATATTCTTGATTTTCTTTATCTAATGCTAGTCCAAACATAAGATCTTTTTCTTTTAAAGTACGATTTAAACTATCAACAATTTTGTATAAATCCTTCGTGTATTCGATTTTAGTTGTTGATAATACTTCAATATTTGAATTCATGTTGCTCCTCCTAAAAATGTATTATGAAATACATTACAATTTATGTCATTATACCATACGTCTAGCCCGAATCCCCTATTATTCTCATGCTAAATGTTGAAAACTTTTAAAAATCTTTTAATAATTCATCGATTGTATTAATTCTTATTTTGTTATTTGGTATTAACTTTAAAAATTCAGATCCGTAATTTGTATTTATTATTCGATTATCTAAAACAAATAATGAACCTTGATCTTTTTCATTTCGAATTAGACGGCCATAACCTTGTCTAAACTTAAATACCGCTAACGGTAAAGCTAAACTTGAGAAAGAGTTTTCTCCAGATTTTTTTAGTAAATTTGATTTAGCAATAAACATAGGCTTTTCAGGGTTTGTAAACGGTAATCGTACAATGATTAAACAATCTAATTCTTCATTAGGTAGGTCAATTCCTTCCCAAAAAGTATTTGTCCCCAACAAAATTGTTTGTTTAGATTGTAAAAACTGTTTTATTAACTTTTGTTTTCCTCCAGGAGAGAAACCTTGAGCTAAAACGGACGAATTCAAATTTTCTAAATCATGCATTAAATGATCATATGTTTGTTTTAATAAATCAAAGGCTGTAAATAAAACTAATGTTCTTCCTTTTACTTGATTAACAATTTTACGAATAGTATTTGATGTTTGCAATGCATAATCTTCTTGTGAAATCTCTTTTATTCCCATTAAATCATTTGGAATATAGACTTTCATTCCTTGTGCAAAATCATTTGGAACTGGATAAATTTTTTCGATTACATTGTTTTTTTCAATTCCTAATGATGACTTTATAAATGCGAATGATTCATCAATCGACATCGTAGCAGAAGTGAGAACTATTGATTCTCTTCCTTCAATTAAAAATTGTTTTATTAAATCAGCATTATCTACTTTCTCACTATAAAGCATTGTTGTGTGAAATGAACCTTTTGCTTCGGTTTCCATCCAGCATATATACTGTTCATTTTGATCGAACAATATTTCATAAATACCGTTTTTCATGCCTCTTAATTGTTCAAAAATCATTTTGAATTCCGAAATGATTGAACGATGATATGCCGAACCATTTGTCGCATCAATTAGCTCTAAATACTGCTCACAACCCGTAAACAAAGTATTATTTGCATGAATTAATCGATTAGCACATTCTTGAATAACCTTCCAATTTTGGCTTGATGTATTCTTTTTGCTAAGTGTGATCGATTGTCTGATATTTTCTTTATCGAGTTCATTTTGTTTCGTTAAAATAAAATCTCGTAATAATCTAAAAAGCTCATCTGATTCATACTTAATTTCTTTTACTAAATGATCAACTTTTTTCCACCATGTTTCCCTATTAGATATACCTTCATCTATTTTGTATAAACGGTGAACAATCTCATTACTATCAGTCGTACTTAATCGACTTAAATATTGATAATATTTTAAACAAGAAAACGTGGTACCAAAGGTTTTTGAAGCGGTCTCTTCAAGAGCATGTGCTTCATCAATAACAAATGTTTTAACTGAATTAATTAAATGGTCTTTATTTTTTAATGTAGATAATAAATAAGCGTGATTCGTAATAATTAAATCGGCTAACATTAGTTGATTTTTTGCCCTTTGATAAAAACATTTATGAAACCATGGATTTGCTCTTTTATTTTCACTTTCATCATTACAACATACCCGGTCCCATAAATGCAGGCCTCCTGATGGAAGTGATAATTCATCTAATTCCCCATGTTCAGTTTCTGTTAACCATACTGTGATCATTGCTTTTGATAAAATGCTATCGTAATTATCATCAAATTGTTCTCCAACAACATATTCAAATTTTTGGAGACATAGATAATTTCTTTTACTTTGAATCGATGCAATTTTCAACTGAAATGGTATGATTTTTCCAAGAGTTTTTACATGTTTTTTCAATAGCTGTTTCTGTAATGCAATTGTACTAGTGCTGATTACAACTTGTTTTCCATTTTGTTTTGAAAAAAATGCTGATGGAATTAAATACCCTAGTGTCTTACCTACACCTGTGCCAGCTTCAGCCAGGATGATATTTTTATGTTGAAAAGCATTGAATAGATCATGCATATAATAATATTGTTCTTTTCTTTTCGTAAAATTGGGGATTTCCACAGCCATTTGATCGGCAAGCTCTCGTTTAAGATGTTCATCAAAATCTACGAAATCTTCTTCCTCTTGTGGCAAACTAAAGTTTCTTTTTTTAATCGCAATTCTTCTAAATTCTTCAAACTGACTCGCTTCTTTTGAAATTGCTTCAGATTTTCTTTGAAGTAGATCGGATATATAGTATGTAATGTCACTTTTAAAGCTATTACTAAGTTTTTCTAAAATTTTTAGAGAAGCATAAGGTAAGCTTTCTAGTTTTTTTAATAAAATGGTTAATAATTCAGCTGTAACCTCAGCATCACTATCGGCTTGATGAGGATTTTCGTGTTGAATATTAAATACTTTCGCTAAATCAGATAATTTATAACTAGTTAATGTAGGAAACAAAATTCTCGTTAACTCTACTGTGTCTAGAGCTAATGGTGAAATTTTTGGTAATCCAATTCGCTCGAATTCTTTTTGTAAAAAAGTTAAGTCAAAATGAACATTGTGGGCAACGAAATAGGCATCTTGAAACATTGGATATAGTTCATCAGCGATTTGCTCAAATTGAGGTGCATGTTGAACCATTTCATCAGATATCCCCGTTAATTCTGAAATAAATGCTGGGATGGCCATATTTGGTTTAATAAAACTCGAAAATTGTTCTATAACTTCTCCACTTTCTAATAAAAAGGCTGCAATTTGAATAATTCGATCTTGACCTCTATTATTATTTCCAGTTGTTTCTAGGTCAACGACCACAAACTTATTCATATGTTGCCACCTCCAAGTTCTCTGTATAATGATTATTTTGTATAAAATAGATTAAACAATACAAATAACAAAAAAATCCCCTAAAGAAGGGGATTCCAAAACTGCCTGCCAGACGCTTGCTTTCAATCAGTCTGGAAATCAATTTTTTTAGACTTTCGTCTACATACCCTAAAGAAGGGGATTCCAGACTAATCGTTTTTGTAAACTATGTTCATCTTCAAGCTTTACTAAAGCCTAAAAAATCTAGTCGAAAGGCCCCGTTTTTTATTACTTAATTGTCCCAGCGATTTCTTTACCAATCATTTCGACAATCTCATTTGTATCATTTAAAAATGCAATTTTTGGTTCATGTTGAGCAAGCTTCTCCTCTTCAACTTGACCATAAGCAATAATGATTACTTTATCGCCCTCTTGGACTAATCGTGCCGCAGCTCCGTTAAGGCAAATTATACCACTTCCACGTCTCCCTGGAATTACGTATGTCTCAAGACGAGCACCGTTATTATTATTTACAATTTGTACTTTTTCATTTTCAAGTATATCGACAGCATCCATTAAATCTTGGTCAATCGTAATACTACCAACATAATTTAAATTTGCTTCTGTTACAGTTGCTCTATGAAGCTTTGCTCTCATCATCGTGCGAATCATGTCATTTCCCCCTAGTTGTTCTAGCTAAATAGAAACAATAATATTATCGATTAGACGAGCATTTGTAAACTTCACTGCTAATGCAATAATAATTTTTCCATTTATTTTATTTATCGTTTCTAATTCTGGATAAGAATAAATACTTACATAATCTACTTCTCCAGATGTTTCTTTTTGTATTGTAGTAATAATACTTTGTTTCAGTTGTTCAGGATCTAATTTCCCATTATTTATATCCTCAACTGCTTTTTGTAGACTTTTATATAAAGATGGTGCTTCTTTTCTTTCATTTTCTGATAAATATACATTTCTTGAACTTTTAGCTAATCCATCTTCTTCCCTAATAGTTGGAACAGGATTAATTTTAACAGGTATATTAAAATCTTCAACTAGTCCCTCAATTACAGCGACCTGTTGAGCATCTTTTAATCCAAAATAAGCTTGGTCTGGTTGCACAATATTAAATAATTTTGATACAACTAATGCAACGCCATCAAAATGTCCAGGCCTTTTTTCACCACAAAGAACATCTACTCGCTTTGTAACTTTCAATGTTGATTTTAAATCATTTGGATACATTTCTTCAACTGTTGGATAAAAGAGGCAATCTACTCCAGCATTTAGTGCAATTTTTTCATCTCGTTCAAAGTCTCTCGGGTATCGATCAAAATCTTCATTTGGACCAAATTGAGTAGGATTAACAAAAATACTCAAAACAACGATATCATTATTTTTTCTAGCTTCTTCTAATAATGAAACATGGCCCTCATGTAAAAATCCCATTGTCGGTACAAATCCAATCGATTTTTCACCTTTTCTGAGACTTTTAAGTTCATTTCTTAAATCTTTTATTGTGTTAAACACTTTCATTGCGAACTTCCCCCGTATAATGCCTTTAACTGTTCTTCTTTCATTGTAAACGAATGTTTCGTATCTGGAAATTGTCTAGATTTAACTTCTTGTACATAAGACGCAATTGCATTTTCAATTGTCTCAGATACATTTGCATATTGTTTTACAAATTTCGCCACGCGACCGACACCATATGTTATTAAATCATGATAAACAAGTACTTGGCCATCAGTATCAACGCCAGCTCCAATTCCTATTGTCGGGATTGAAAGGTCCTTAGTGATATCCTTTGCAATTTGCTTAGGAACACACTCAAGTACGATTGCAAATGCTCCTGCTTCTTCACATTTCTTTGCGTCATTAAATAATTTCATCGCACTTTCGGAATCACGAGCTTGAACTTTGTACCCTCCTAGTACACCAACTGATTGAGGAGTTAATCCTAAGTGAGCTACAACTGGTACACCTGCGATGGTTAAAGCTTTGATTACTTCTAATACATTATCATCTGCACCTTCAAGCTTTACAGCATGTGCATCTCCTTCTTGCATTATGCGACAAGCACTGCGCAGAGCCTCTTCTTTTGAAAAGTGGTATGACATGAACGGCATATCAGTAACGATAAATGTATTTTTCGCCCCTCTTTTAACAGCTTTTGAATGATGAATCATGTCATTAACAGTCACTTTTATTGTCGAATCATACCCAAGGACAACATTTCCAAGTGAGTCACCGACTAAGATCATATCTACTTCGCTTGCCTCAGATAACAATGCTGAAGGATAATCGTAAGCTGTAATCATCACGATTGGTTCATTATTCTCTTTCATTTTCAAAAAATCTTTTGTTGTTTTCATCTTTTTTCCTCCTTTTAAATGAAGAGGAAATGGGGGCTACAATAAAAAACCTTTGCTCAAAAAGAGAACAAAGGAAAATTGTAAACCAGCTCATTCCTCTGTCCCAGTCCTTATAGGATCAAGGCAGAACACATTTTTAAATTAGATTTTTTAAAGCTTGGTGTAGTTCTTCTTAGGATACTAAAGTTTGTTTGACCCTATTCAGATACCACCCATGAAGAGTCAAAAGAAAAAACCATGACCCTCCCCATACAGTTTATAGTAAGAATACCAATTTAGTAAAGAAAAAACTTGGTATTATTTACAAATAAAATTGGGACAAATTTTTGTATACAAATAACTCTCTTCCTAGGGCGAAAGAGAGTTGTATAAACATTGTTAAATTTTATCAATTATTTATTAATTGATATATCTGCTGAATAAATTGTATGAACATTTCCTAAATGATCTTCAATTAGTAATTGACCTTCATCCGTAATACCAATGGCTTTACCGACGATTTCCTCATTTAAAGTAGTTGCTTTGATTTGTTTCCCTAGTGAAATCGCATAGCTTTCCCATAAAAGTTTAATCGGTTTAAATCCTTTTTCCAAAAATATTTCATAGAACTTCTCAAATTCAGATAAAATGACTTGAATTAAATTTGCTCGCATAAAGGTTTGTCCTTTTTCAATGCGTAAGGATGTTGCGATATCCGATAGTTCTAAAGGGTAATCTTCTTCAACTTGATTGACATTGATCCCTATACCGATCACGACACTTTTAATGCAATCAGCATCCCCTTGCATTTCGGTTAAGATCCCACAAACCTTTTTATTATTAATTAGAATATCATTTGGCCATTTTATATTAGGATGTAACCCAGTCACTTTTTCAATTGCTGAGGCAATAACGACAGCAGTTAATAATGTTAATTGCGGTGCTACCCTTGGTGAAATAGCTGGCCTTAAAATAACACTCATAGCAATTGCTTTTCCATCTGAAGTTAACCAGTTTCGCTGCAATCTTCCACGACCTAATAATTGACGTTCAGCTAAAACAATCGTACCTTCTGGTGCATCATTTAAAACCAATTCGTTTGCGATCGTTTGAGTAGAATTTGTTTCTTCATGATAGACTACGTTTCGTCCAAACTTTTTCGTTTCTAAACCAAGTTGAATATCAGTTGAAGTCAATCGATCTGATTTTCCTGTTATCTTATAACCGACCTTCCTTACCGCTTCGACTTCTATTCCCTCTTCCTGTAGCTCTTTCATGTATTTCCATATTGCAGTACGTGAAATTCCTAATTCATCACTCAAAAACTGTCCTGATAAATATTCATTACTATTTTCTGTAAATAACTGTAAAATTCTTTCTTTTACTTTTGAAGCCAATTTCCAAACCACTCCTTAACAGCAAGTTGGTTATTCTCAAGCTGATTCTCAACAATAAGATATTCTATTTCGCTTATTACTTCTTTCAACCACGGTCCGCCTTTTATTTGTGACCATTCTAATAAATCATTACCTGTAAAGCTCAAATCGGACTTTGAATAAATCGGTAATTTATTATATAGATTCTTTAAATGTTTGTCATCTAGTTCATTTGCATTCAAGTGGTCTAAAACTAATTGTAAACGCTCATATTTTATTGCATCCGTTAATCCAACTTGATATAACTTTGTATTGCTCCATTCAATTTTCGTTTCAATTAGCAGATCATAAATGTTTAATATTTGTTTAATTCGACCATTGGACATCTTCCAACTTCGTAAAATCTTTTCAGGATTTTCAAAATTGCATTTATATAAAATTAAAGCCCAAAATTCTTCGACATCTTTTAAAGATTGGATTGGAAGTTCTAATAGTTCTAAAAATTGAGTAGTGCAATATTGAAAACTTGGAAGATGATTTAATAACTTAGTTTTTATTAAAAGTTCGATTGCTTTTTTAGATGACTTTCCTAGCAACATTTTTTCTATTTCAACTGAAATTCTTTCAATTGCAATATTTTCAATTAATTCTTTATTTGAATGAATAGCATTAAACGTTTCATCATTTAAATGAAAATCTAATTGACTTACAAAACGAATGCCTCTTAACATTCGAAGAGCATCTTCTTGGAATCTTTCTTTAGCATCCCCGACACAACGTATTAAGCCATCGTTTATATCATTTGCACCATTGAAAGGATCGATTATGTCGTTATTCGATGTCATCGCGATTGCATTCATTGTAAAATCTCTTCGTTTTAAATCTTCTTCAATCGATTTTACAAATGTCACTTCAGAAGGTCTTCGATAATCATGATAAGTAGATTCAGTTCTGAATGTTGTAATCTCATATTGTTCACCATTATGAATCACTAAAACCGTCCCATGCTGTAGCCCTGTCGGAACAGTTTTTGGAAATATGGACATAACTTCTTCTGGTAAGGCAGAAGTAGCGATATCAATATCCCCTATATTTCTTTGAATTATTTTATCTCTTACACAACCTCCGACAAAATAAGCTTCAAAACCATTTTTTATTAGTTTCTCTAATATTGGCTTTGCTTTTTCGAATAGTTCCATATTAAATCATTCCTACTAGCTCATTATAAATAGATAAATATTGTGATACGATTTGATTTGAGTGAAATCTTTCTTTCACAATTTCAACTGCGCGTTTTGAAATTTGTTTATATAACTTTTCATCTTGTAATAAATTAAGTGTATAATATGCGATTTGATCAATATCTCCAAGTTCACAAATATAACCGTTTTCACCGTGTTCAATTACTTCGGGTATTCCACCAACTCGAGTTCCGATACATGGTACACCACAAGCCATAGCCTCTAATAATACTAAACCAAAGCTTTCTTTTGATGAAAGGAGAAGTTTTATGTCACTCATTGAAAGCAATTCTTCAACATTTTCTTGTTTACCTAGGAATAAAACATCCTTTTCAATGCCAAGCTCTCTAACTAATTTACATAAGCTAGATATTTCTGGACCGTCACCTACTAATAGTAACTTGGAAGGAATTTCTTTTCGAACTTTGTTAAATACATCAACAACATCTTTTGTTCGTTTTACTTGTCGGAAATTAGATATATGTATGATTACTTTCTCATGTTCTTGAATTCCGTATTCAGCTTTTAAAGCTCGACAATTTCTTTTATAGTACACTCTTTCATCAATAAAATTATATACTGTTTGTATTTCTTTATCAGGATTCACTAATTCCTTTGTTTGACTTATTAAATCATTCGATACAGCTGTTACGACATCGGATTTTTCAATACCAAATTTAATTAACTCTGTTAAAGAGGAGTCATAGCCTAGAACGGTTATGTCAGTACCATGTAATGTCGTTACAATTTTAATATCATGATGAATCATTTGTTTTGCTAGAACAGCACATATTGCATGCGGAATCGCGTAATGTACATGTAAAATATCTAATTTTTCACGGTTTGCAACTTCAGCCATTTTACTCGCCAAAGCTAAATCATATGGTGGGTATTGAAAAACTGAATATTGATTTACTTCAACTGCATGATAATAAATATTAGGATACACTTTATTTAAACGAAACGGCATACTTGATGAAATAAAATGAATTTCATGTCCTAGTTCTGCTAATAACTTACCTAGCTCAGTCGCGATGACGCCAGAACCACCTACAGTAGGATAACATGTGATCCCAATTTTTAACTTCATTTTATCTCTCCTAAACTTCTTCATTTCTTTTTAAACTAACCAATCTGCATTTAATAGAATTGGTTTCTTACTTAGAAAACCTTCTCCATATGGAATGCCTACTTCTTTACCAAAAATTTTTTCTCTTGCAATAACACTATTTACATAGTCGTTTGTTAGTGGTGTTACTACACCATCTGGACCTTGCGTAAATTGACTTTCATACGCTTCAAGTGCTGCTTTTTTTATTTCAATTGTTTCGGAAACATCAACAATGAAATTCGGACGATGGAAACCATTAATCATATATTGGAAAACGTGTTTAACCTTATGAGCATCATGATTCGTATTTACATTAAATTTTCTAATGCCTGAAGAAAAAACCGCTTCTTCCATAATTTTTGTACAATTTCCATGATCAGGATGTCGATCCACTTCATATGGAGAAAATACAATACTAGGTTTTGTCATTCGTATTAATGCAACTACTTGTTTTATTGCCTCTTCTGACAAGTATAGCCCACGGTCAGGCAATGATAAATTAAAACGCTTTGAAACTCCTAAAATTTTGTCGGCTGCTTCAGCTTCTTTCCTTCTAATGAACGTATCACCATTTGATGAAAGCTCCGCCTCTGTTAAATCACAAATAGCAACCTTATACCCTAGTTTAGTAAATTTAGCAATCGTACCTGCCATTCCGATCTCAACATCGTCGGGATGTGCTCCAAATGCTAGTACATCAAAATATTCCACATTTCTCACTCTCTTTCGAACTAACTAAAAATTTTATTTCCATATAAAGGAAGCTGTATGTGGTTGATTTCCACTACAGGATTCTCGCTTTCCATGGGGCGAGATTCTTGAGCCTCCTCGGCAAGCCTGCGGGGTCTCAGCCTTCCCGCATCTCCCATAGGAGTCGAGAACCCTTTCGTTCCAATCGACTTCTTTAAAATAAAAAAGTGTGCAATATATCCCCTAACTAATCCCTTGTATTTAGAAAAATAGAAATTAATTACTCGTTTATTTTACTAATATCGGTAATCGAAAACTTATCAGCTAATGCTTAAATTTATTACCATACAATTATCATCTCAATAATTTATTCTGAGAAAGAGCCATTACTAAAAATTGTTGGTAGTGAACAAATTATCTATAAAAACATAGAAATTCCACTATCAAAAGAAATTTACGCTCAAATATACCTAGTTACATCTTAACTGTTGACTATTTTATACTGCACCTGCCTTAGTCCCGTTGCCACTTATCATCTCTTTAGTCCATGATATTTTCTAAGCCGTATACTAGTTCTGAAAGTTTCATTACCTCTTCAACCGCTACCTTTACTCCAGACATAAAGGAAGCTCGATTCATTGAATCATGACGGATTGTTAATAGTTGGCCATCGCCACCAAATAATACTTGTTGATGTGCAACAAGACCAGGCAATCTAACACTATGTACCCTCATACCATTCATTTCGGCACCTCTAGCGCCAGTCTCTGTTTCAACTTCATTAGGATGGCCTTGTACTTTAGCCTCTCGAACTTCTTCAATCATTTGAACTGTTTTTAAAGCTGTACCTGAAGGAGCATCTAATTTTTGGTCATGATGTAGCTCAATAATTTCGATATCTTTGAAATATTTAGCTGCCATTGCTGAAAACTTCATCATTAAGATTGCACCAATCGCAAAATTAGGCGCGATAATACAACCTAGCTCTTTATTAGAAGCTAATTCTTTTAAATCTTCTAGTTCTTCTTTTGTAAATCCAGTTGTACCGATTACAGGTCGAATTCCATTTTTCAAAGCTAAAAATGCATGCTTTTTACCAATTTCAGGTGTAGTTAAATCGACAAGTACATCAAAACTTTCATTTTCGATACATTCCTCTAATGTTTCATATATGTTTGCTTCACCTTTAAACCCTGGGTTAATCTTTTGAATTTGTTCTCCACCTAATTTATAATCAACTGCTGCTACCAGGTGAAAATGCTCAGTTCGATCAATTAATTGTAATGCTTCAGTTCCCATTTTCCCTCTCGGTCCAGCCAATACTACTCTAATTAATTTCTCCATTTTATTCTTCCTTTCTCGTCCAACGATCTTTATCTCTTGTATTAAATTTTTTCATAACAATATCATGCGCGTCTGCTAAATCAATATTTAAACTATTTGCTAAACAAATCATAACAAATAATACATCACCTAGCTCTTCTTCAATTAGTTTTTCTTTTTCAGTGCTCTTCTTTGGCTTTTCACCATATGTATGATTTATTTCTCTAGCCAGTTCTCCCATTTCCTCAGTTAACCTAGCCATCATTGCTAAAGGACTAAAATATCCTTCCTTAAATTGACCTATGTATGTATCTACTTCTTTTTGCATTTCTTTCATCGTTTTTTCGTGCATACTATTATCAACTCCTCAATTAAATCTTATCGAAATGACCACTTTTTGACAAATTATATATTATTTTACTTGAAAAAAATACAAGATATGATAAAAATAAGAGTTTAGGGTGATTTTAACAGTATGGAGGAAGTATATGTTTTTTAAATTAAAGTTACGCAATATCTTTTTTATTATTTTAGGTTCTGCAATTTTTTCTTTTGGAATTATGAATATTAATATTCCAAACAATCTAGCTGAAGGGGGCTTTACGGGAATAAATTTAATTCTTTTAGCTGAATTAAATATCCCAGTTTGGATTTCAAATCTGGCCTTAAATATTCCATTATTTTTTATTGGATGGAGATTACTTGGTACAGTAACGATGCTTTATACAATTATTGGAACAGTTGCAGTATCATTTTTCTTAAAACTATTTGAGAAATTTACTTTCAATATAGATGTTCACGGCGATTTAATGTTAGCTTCATTATTTGCAGGTGTATTTATTGGGATCGGATTAGGAATTATCTTTAGATTTGGTGGTACTACTGGTGGAGTTGATATCATTGCTCGATTAGTCTATAAATACAAAGGTATAAACATGGGTAAAACGATGTTTATATTTGACTTTGTAGTTATTACACTTTCTCTTTTAACTTATTTAAAAGCATATGAAGCAATGTATACTTTAGTTGCAGTTTTTGTCGGAGCAAGAATTATCGACTTTATGCAAGAAGGTGCATACGCTGCACGTGGAGCAAATATTATTTCTGAGAAAAATGATTTAATTGCCGCCCGAATTATGAAGGAAATGGAACGTGGAGCAACTTATTTAAAAGCAACAGGTACATTTACTGGAGAAAGTAAAGACGTTCTATTTTGTGTAGTACCAAAAAATGAATTAGTTCATTTAAAAAATATCATTCAAGATATTGATCCACATGCTTTTGTGGCTGTAACTGAAGTTCACGATGTACTTGGTGAAGGATTTACATTAGATGAAAATAAAGTTCCATTACATCCGTAATTATTAATTCAATCAAAAAGAGGTTCAGGCTTAGCGCCAGAACCTCTTTTTATTTTAATGCTTTTAATCATCACTACGTGTAATACCAGTATAAATCAAAATTAATCTTAATAATTCTGCGACTGCTACAGCAGCTGCTGCAACATATGTCAATGCGGCTGCATTTAAAACACGTTTTGCATAAACATGCTCATTCGAATTAATGATCCCCAATGTTGTAACCTGTTTTAAAGCTCTACTTGAGGCATCAAATTCAACAGGTAGTGTAACAATTTGGAATAGTACACCTAGTGCTAATAAAACGATACCTATTAATAGTGCACCTGATAGACGAGAAAACATACCAATTAATATAAATACATATGAAAAATTGGAACTGAAATTCGCAACAGGTACTAATGAATGACGGAATCTTAAAAAACTATAATCATTTGCATCTTGAATTGCATGTCCTACTTCATGAGCAGCGACAGCCGTACCTGCAACTGAATAGCCATGATAATTTTCAGATGATAATCTAACTACTTTAGCACGCGGATCATAATGATCGGATAAATATCCACGAGTTTCTTCAACTGCAACATTGTAAAGTCCGTTTTCATTTAAAATTTTTCTAGCTACTTCTGCACCTGTTAAATGTGATGTAGAACCAACTTGCGAATACTTTTTAAATGTCGATTTAACTCTCATTTGAGCATATAACGGCACAATCAACAAAATTAAAAAGTAAATTAAGTAACTCATTGTAATTCCTCCAAGGAGTGAGATTTTACGATATTGTATATACTTTTAGAGAAATTTGTCAATCATTATGTTCTCTTCGTTTTTTATTCTTATTTCGATCACCTATATATTTTCTCCATCCAACGTAACTTAATGTCCCTACAATAATTACCCCTGTTGTAAAAATTGTCCAAATCGAAACTGGTGGAATAATTGAATTCCCTTGTTCAAAAATGAATAATAATTCACTTTGGGTCTCATCTAATTTTTGTTGAAAAGCAGGTAATGATTTTTGATTAATTCGATAGTCATCTAAAAAAGAAACAAGGGAGTTAATTTTTTTCACTTCATCATAAGGCAAATCCATTATAAGACTAGGATAGATTATTTCAAATTGATTCAAAAACTGGTTTAATTGCGTTTCATATGCTTCAGTATTCCCACGCTTATAAGCTGAATCCATATTTTCTAATGGTGTCATTACTGACTTTTTCATTTCTTTCCACATTGGTTGCATTGTCGTTTCAGAAGCATCAATCAATAATCTTAGTCCTAATACATCAGCAACCTTTTCTTGAGGGTCTGATCCATCGTTTTTTAAAGATACTAGCGCATTTTGAAATGTAACTGCAATTGTTTCTAACTCTTTAGGAGTGAAATCTTTATTTTTTTTAACTGACGCCATATATTTTGACTCTAGTTGCTCCAATAGATTAGCTCCATGAACGTAATCACCATCTTGTACTAAAGAAAGCGATTGTTCAATAAGTGAAGTTTCTTGATCTATTTTAGCGTAGCCTTTTACGGTATTAAATGAAAAGAAAATAAAAAAAACGCTTATCCCTGCAATTAATTTTTTCATCAAACCCCTCCCTCATAACTACTAATAATTATGAGAGAAAGGACAAGATTAGAACCCTTCACATACGAGCTCTTTTTTTAAAAATTAATTGATAATAAGCCAAAAAGATCACTAATATCGTTAACCAAAATGTTATTAATGCAATCCAAATTCTAAAATCAGATAGCATAAAGTATTCAGGCATTGTACCAAAAACATAGTCAAAAATCAGATCTTGTAAAATCCAAATACTTGCAACTACCAACTGCCACTTTTTAACTCTAAATGTCTGTGAATATAAAAGAGCTTGTACAGCCATAGCTCCATGCGAAAAAATTAATAAGTATGCAATCGTATCAAGACCGCCCTTAACGTAGAGAACCATACCATTCATTATAACAGCCCAAATGCCGTATTTTAGCAAGCTTACATATGCAAGTGCCTCAATTAACCCATTTTGCTTATTTAAGATGAATAGCAGCAATACAACGCAAAAAAATAACGAGGCAGTTGGACTATCTGGAACAAATATTTTTAACCAACTAGGAGTATAGGCAAGCTGAGGTATATACCAATAATATCCATAGGCCGTACCTAATACATTTATAATGAATAGGGCAACCATGTTTGGTTTTAGCCGTAGCAGACTATATAAATTCACTATTTCATTTCACTTCACTTTCATTTTGGTTAATCCACAAATTTATAACACACAAAGTTCACAATTTATATGTATCAACACGATTTTAACATGTTATTATTTCAATATACAATTCAACATAAAAAAAGAGTCGAAAATTCGACTCTCTTTTCATTATTCTGATTTACCTGCTTTTGCAACGAATTCAGCTAAAACCTTAAGTTCTGCGTCAGTTCCTTTAAATACGCCTTTAGGCATATTTTGACCACCGTTTCTTGCGATATGTGCAATTTGATCAGGTGATAAGCCAGTATTTTGAAGACTTGGAGCTGCTGCACCACCTTGAAGATTATCTCCGTGGCAAGATACACAAGTATTTTTTTGCAATAGCTGATATCCAGGGTCTTTTTTATCTAATTCAACAAAAGTACGAATCTTACCTTGTTCTTTTTGTTTTTTCCAGTCATGGTGAGCTGCTGCTTCCCATGTTAAATAAATTACACCAGATAAAGCTAATAACATAAAACCAGTTGCTAATGGACGTTTTATTGGCTTTCTATGTGGACTACGATCTAAGAACGGAGCTAATAATAAGCCACCAAAAGCAATACCAGGAATTACGAATGCACCAATTACGTTATAGTCACCAGATGCATAGCTATATTTTAAGAATTGATATAAGAACAAGAAATACCAGTCTGGTAATGGCGTATAGCCAGTATCAGTTGGGTCTGCAACCCTCTCAAGTGGAGATGGATGTGCAATTGTTAATGTTAAATATCCAATTAAGAAAACCGCTCCTACCATCCATTCTTTTAATAAGAAGTTTGGCCAGAATGCCTCTGTTTTCCCTGGATATTCAGAATAATCTTTTGGAACATTGGGTTTACGACCTTCCATTGCAGGTACACGTGAGTCACCTACAAATTTCATTCCTTTACCGCGATGCATGTTCTCCCTCCTTTATTTCGACACACTTTAGTCATTTTTTACTAAAGCCCCATGCACTGAATCTTATAGTGGACCTGAAATACCTTGCTTACGAATGATTAAGAAATGGGCACCCATAAGAGCAAGTAACGCACCAGGTAAGAAGAATACATGAATTGCGAAGAAACGAGTTAATGTTTGTGCACCGATGATCTCCGGATTACCTGCAATTAACGTTTTTACTTGCTTACCAATAAATGGTGTTTGTTCAGCAATTTGCAGACCTACTTTCGTCGCAAATAACGCTTTCATATCCCAAGGTAATAAATATCCTGTAAAACCTAAACCAAGCATTACGAAGAAAATTAGTACCCCTACAACCCAGTTAAGTTCACGAGGTTTTTTATATGCGCCTTGGAAGAATACACGTAAAGTATGTAAGAACATCATAACGATTACTAAACTTGCACCCCAGTGATGCATACCACGAACAATTTGTCCGTATGCAACGTTGTTTTGTAAGTAATATACTGATTCCCATGCATTTTTTATATCTGGTACATAATACATTGTTAAAAACATTCCAGATAAAATTTGAATTACTGTAACGAAAAATGTTAATCCACCGAAGCAATATACGAATGCTGAAAAATGATGTGCTGGATTAACGTGTTCTGGTACTTCGTGATCAGCGATATCTCTCCAAAGAGGCGTAATTTCTAATCGCTCATCTACCCAGTCGTAAATTTTGTTAAGCACGATTATTTACCCCCTGTATTTGGTTCTAATTTACCAAGATAGAAAGAATCACCTTTCACTTTTACCGCGTAGTTGTCTAGTGGACCAAGCGGTGGTGTACCTTTAATGTTTTTACCATCTTTAATGTAACGTCCCCCATGACATGGACAAACAAACTCGTTTGGAAAATCTTTGTTGTCATTCCAACCAACTGTACAGCCTAAATGCTTACAAGTAGGTGATAATGCAACAATTCCTCCAGTTGAATTTTTGTAAACCCATGCAATGTGAGTAGCATCAGATTTAACCCAACCATCAACCTGCTTTACTTTAAAGTCAAAGCGTTTTGGGTCAGTTGTTAAATCTTTTACTAGACCAACTTGCACCATTTCTCCAGCTGCTTCTTTTTGTAAGACTGGGTCAATGGCAAAACGAGCCAATGGCATAAGCATTCCTGCTGCCATGAAACCGCCTACACCTGTTAAAGTGTAGTTTAAAAACTGGCGTCTTGAAACCTTTTCACTCATGAAAATTCCCCCCTCTATCACAAGTACTCCTGTACGGACAACAGCTATAATAATAAAACTAGGACACTTTCATAATATAATAACAAATTTAGAAGGTCAATAATATCCTAATAATAATCATAGTAATAATGTTGTTTTTATTTTTATCCCCATCTTTTAGAAATTAATGCATTAATATGTGATAATTGTTTATCTACTATTACTCTTTGTGATGATTCATCTAAACTATTTATGTTTAAAGTGGGTAACCATATTAACGATTCATCCATTTCAGATTCAAATTGTTTCCAATCAAAATCACATGTCAAATAGAAAACATGCTTAATGCCTTCACCTTTAAACCCTTCATACCAAGCCTTTAATCGGTCTATTTTATTAGATTCTTCAGGCAAATAAGTAAATTCTGGGGAAATCACAACTCTACCTTTATATGTACGTTCAATCTCAGAAGTAAGGATTATTATGTCCTCTCGTTGTTCCGCTAGAGAAATATTTTCTTTTTTCAAAGAAACGGGACAAAGTGGAATAATGATCGTATCGATGTACTCCAAATTTTCTAAAACTTGATTTAATTCATTCGTTGTCCATTTCATCAAAATTACCTCTTTCTATTAAAATAATTTAATTATAATTGTGAAATTTTTGTGAACAAATATCTATTTTCCATTTAACCATACATTACTATTTTAAGAAAGAAAAAAAGCCCTCAAAAATGTGGTCTTTTTCCAGGGTGTTGAAAAAAGAACATGTCTATAATTTAGTAATTTATTTCAAACTAAAAGAAGCCATATGAGGTTAAATTGCACTATAGGATTCTCGCTTCAATGGAGCAAGAAGCGTCCTCCTTCGCGCGCCTGAGGGTCTTTAGCCTTCACTTTCCCATAGGAGTCGAGCAATATTCGTTCAAATAACTTCTATAAAATAAAAAAGCATGTAATGAAGAACCTTAATGATCTTTACCAATTGCTATAAATCGTCGCTTATAAACTAAACATTGAACTTGTTCTTCAATCAATTAGCATCATTTTATATTCACTCTGACAAAGATTAAACCAATTAATCCATCTATATTTGTATATACTGTTCATTTCTTTTCCTTTAACTTGTAGTAAGAGGCAGTGATAAGGAAGTAAGTGTCTAGACGGAAGGATAAATAATGTTCTGTGATGTTATCCCTATTCTTTACCTTTCCTTCTTTATTTAAAAATGCTTTCCTGTATTCTGAAACAATTAAAAAGCCCCCAAAATTGAGGACTTTTTCGATTTTACATTAAGTTAATGAATTTAGTTGCTTTGTTAATTCTTGGAATAGCTTTTTGTCTTGTTGATCAAGCGCGTCATCGATCATTCTCATTAATCTGTCTTTTTGAAAGTTAATAATTGAATCTGACAATAGTTTTTCAGCAATAACGCGATCTTTTTCGTTACTATTTAAATTTTTTGGTATGTGTGGATTCTCTTCTAAAACTGAAACAAACATCGGGTATTGAAAAGAAGATTTAAAATTGAGCTGGATATAAATATCCTCATCCCTATTAAGTCGAATATCATGAAATGATTTCTCTGCATCCGTCGTCATCACATTTTGTTTATAAAAATGAAATGGAACTTCTTTAACACAGTTTGTCGACATCACTAAACCACGTGGACAATATTTAGACTGTTCTACGAAATGAACCTTTTTCATTAAATAATCATGGCTCATTAGGTAATTTAAAATCCAAACACACTCTCTTTGCTTCAACTGAAAATTACTTAGAAACCATTTTACAAAATCTTTCTTCTCATTCACAGATACAGGGGTTGCCATTATTAAATCCCTCCTCTGTCCTTTAAATTTGTCCCCTTTTCTGAATAAAGAAAACTACAGAATTTCATTTATTCTTTCAAGACGCTCTCTTACTTCTTCTTGTAGATATTCATCGTCTACAAGTTTACTGTAAACTTCTCTTGCTTCTTGTAGTAAACCTTCTTCAAACAATAGGTCTCCGTATTCCTTTAAGAAGGAAATTTCCTGGTTAAAGTCATTATATGCTAGACGATATTGTTTTAATGCCAATTCATAATTTTCATTTCCATAATATGCTTTCCCTAAATCCCAATTAAAGTGAGGATCTGAAGCTCCATGCTCAATTGCTAGTTCAATTGTACCAATTATTTCATCGAAATCATCTTCTTCAAAATGAATTCCGACTAATAACTGAACAGCCTCGATTAGAGAAGGGTCATATATTAATGCTTCCTGTAAATGCTTTTTACTTGCTTCTAAATTCTTTAATTTACGAGCTAATTTCGCTGCTGATAAAAGACATTCTACATTCGTTTCATCAACTAGTAAAGCCTTCTGTAATATGTCATAACCTTCCTGGATTTGTCCTTCTAGGTCATGGGCTTTACTTAACCATAAGTGTGCAACTAAATACTCAGGATCAAAGAATATGGCCTCTTCAAACACTGGAATACTTGCTGAGTAGCGTTCTGCTTGGAATAAAGTAATTCCATAACCTAATAATGTATGGAAATCTTTTGTTTTCTCAATTCCTTTTTCATAGAATGAGATTGCTTCTTCCCATTCTCCTTCTGCACTTAAACATTCAGCAAGTCTTAAATCTTTATTCACGCCACTTACTTCAATTTCTTCGTTAGCTAATCTTTCATAATAGGGTATTGCCTTTTTATAATCGTATTTACTAAAATAATACTCACCTAATGCAAAATCTACTACAGGTTCATTCGGTAAAATTCTTTTTGCTTCAAATAATTTTTGCTCTGCTACTTCATCAAGACCTTGAACTTGATACAGGTCTGCCATTAATAATAGCGATTGAACGTAACACTCACTATCTTCTTTAATTGCTAGTAAGGTTTCTAAAGCTTCATCTTCTAAATCAAGGTCCAATAAAATTTCTGCGTACATTATTTTAAGCTCATCGTCGTCATCATATAGATAAACTAAATCTTCGATAATACTTTTCGCATCTTCAATTAACCCTAAAGATTGAAAGACTAGAGCAGCTTCGTATTTTTCTTCGTCAGTTGCCGTTTTTATACTCTTTTTTAATAATTCTAATCCTTTTTCGGTATGACCGTTCTCAATTAATTGAACAGATTCATATAAACTCATTCTTACACCTCGTATGACTACTTTATTAATTCATTTAATTGCTCTTTAAAATTCGGAAAAGATACCGCTATACACTCTGTGTTTTCGATTATTGTATCACCTTTTGCAAGTAGTGCAGCGATTGAAAGCATCATTCCCATTCGATGGTCTCCATGTGAATTTACATTTGCACCTATTAAAGAACTATTTCCTTGTATAATCATACCATCTTTTGTTGCTTCAATGCTTACACCAAGATTTGTAAGTTCTGTTACAACTGTTTGGATACGATCAGTTTCCTTAACTCGTAATTCTTCAGCATCCTTAATAATTGTCTCACCGTCTGCTAATGCCGCTGCTAATGCTAAAATAGGTAACTCATCGATACATGTTGGGATTTCAGCACCACCGATGATAGTAGATTTTAAATCGGATGATTTCACTCTTATATTAGCGATTGGTTCTCCGTTTACTACTTTTTCATCCTCTAGGGTAATATTAGCTCCCATTCTTTCTAAAACGGTTAAAATGCCAATTCTAGTTGGATTTACGCCGACATTCTTTAATAAGATCTCGCTATTTGGAATGATCGACCCTGCTACTAAGAAAAATGCCGCAGATGAGATATCACCAGGTACAGTAACATCTGTTGCAATTAATTCTTGGTTACCGTCAATTGAAACGGCATTTCCGTCTACAACTAATTCACAGCCAAATGCCTTTAACATTCTTTCAGTATGGTCACGAGACTTTTCTGGTTCAGTTACAACAGTTGTTCCGTTTGCAAATAAACCCGCTAGTAAAATTGAAGATTTAACTTGTGCACTTGAAACAGGAGAATCATATGAAATACTATTTAGTGAACCACCTCTTATAGAAATAGGTGTATATGTAGCATCCTCACGTCCATCTATAGAAGTTCCCATCATTTTTAAAGGTTTTGTAACCCGTTTCATTGGTCTTTTCCCAATTGATTCATCACCAATAATAACTGAATGGAATGGTAAACCACTTAATATTCCCATCATTAATCGTGCTGTTGTCCCCGAGTTACCTACATCAAGTACTGCATTTGGCTCTTTTAATGCTTCAATTCCTTTGCCATAAACAATTACTTCATCTTCTGTTACTTCGATTTGTACACCTAATTTTCTAAAACAAGCAATCGTACTTAAACAATCTTCACCTAATAGAAAGTTAGTTATTTTTGTCGTCCCTTTCGCTAATGAACCAAACATAATTGCCCTATGAGATATTGATTTATCTCCCGGAATTATCACATCACCAACTAAACGGATTTTTTCTAATTGAGAATTTCTCATCGTAGCCACCTTTTCTAACCTTTCTATACGTAATTACATTCCATTTTTTATTAAATCAAACCTTTTTTTTCTCCTAAATTCTATTCGACGAATTGTCCCATGTTTTTCATTCTAATTTAGAAAAAGAAAATGATATTTTGATTTATAAATGATCAAAACACCATTTTCATGTAAGGATTATGAAAGTATTTGCTTTAAAAAACAATCTAAATTCTCTTTAATAAACTCTTCCTCTAATTCACAAGTTACTGGATTTCCATAGTTCTTTAATAATATATATTTTATTTTCAAATCTATATTTTTCTTATCTTGTTTCATTAGATTAACAATCGATTCTATTTCTAGATTTGAATATACAGGATATTCTAATTGTTTATACCATCTTAAAATCTCATCATATTTTAAATCGATTTTAAAATATTGTTCACTTAAGTAAATTGAAAATAAGGTCCCAAACGCAATTGCTTCACCATGAGTAGTTTTTGCATAGCCTAAATAAGCTTCAATAGCGTGTCCAAGTGTATGGCCTAAGTTTAAAAATGCTCTTTCTCCATTTTCTCTTTCATCCTTAGATACAATTTCGTTTTTCACACTTATTCCCATCGTCACACACTTTTCAATTAATTCAGCATCTAAATTTTCAAGAGAATGGATATACTCCATTAACCAATTCAAATTTTCGATAGAAGAAATCATAGCCTCTTTACTAACTTCAGCAAAACCTGATCTCCATTCCTCAATTGGCAATGTAGTTAAAAAATTCAATTCATACAATACTAGTTCTGGCTGATAAAACGCACCAACGATATTTTTAGCTTTCGGAAGGTTTATGGCAACTTTACCACCAATCGCACTATCGTGAGCTAATAATGTTGTAGGCATTTGAATAAATCGAATACCTCGCATATATGTAGCCGCTACGAACCCTGCTAAATCACCAACTACTCCCCCACCTAATGCTAAAATTAAACTATTACGATCTAACTGAATATCAAAGCAATAAGTTAAACAATCTTCATAAATGGCAAAGCTTTTACTTTTTTCACCATGAGGGATGACATACTGTTCTACAGTATTAACATGAAGACAATTTTGTTTTACTTCCTCCAAATAATACGATGCAACTTGATCATCAGTAATAATCAATATTTTTGAAACTTTAGGTACAAGGCTTTCAAGCTTCGACTGTAAATGACTTAATACCCCGTACCCAATACATACATCGTATTGTTTAGAGCTTGTTTTTACAGTGATCACATTCATTAAAACTTCCTCGCATACTCACGGAAATCTTCAATATTGCGTTTTAATCGCTCAAGTTGATCTGATTCAAATTGTTCGATAATCGCTTTTGCAACTTCCCATGCTACGATATGCTCAGCAACTACTGACGCTGCTGGAACCGCACAGCTATCTGATCGTTCGATACTTGCTTCATATACTTCTTTTGTTTCGATATCAACGCTCTGTAATGGCTTATAAAGCGTTGGAATAGGCTTCATTACAGCTCGAACGACAATTGGCATGCCAGTTGTCATACCGCCCTCAAAACCTCCTGCACGGTTCGATAATCGATAATAGCCTTTTTCCTCAGAATATGCTATTTCATCATGTACTTCACTTCCAGGTATTGAACCGGCTTGAAAACCAATACCAAACTCTACCCCTTTAAAGGCGTTAATACTTACAATAGCACCTGCAATTTTTGAATCTAGTTTTCGGTCATAATGTACGTAACTACCAACACCAGCTGGCATACCCTCAACGACTACTTCAACGATTCCACCTACTGAATCACCATTTTGCTTAGCATCATCAATTAATGCTTTCATATTTTCTGTTGCTTCTGAGTCTATACATCTAACTTCAGAGTTTTCAGCACGATTATGTAAGTCTTCAACATTTTTATATTCTATGTTTTTCGCTTTAACTCCACCAATTTCAATTACATGGCTTGCAATTGTGATCCCTAGTTCACTTAACAATTTTTTTGCGACTGCCCCAGCTGCAACACGTACAGTAGTTTCACGAGCCGAAGAACGCTCCAATACATTTCGAACATCTCTAAAGCCGTATTTAATTGCACCATTTAAATCTGCGTGACCAGGTCTTGGTTTTGTAATGCTTCTTTTTCCTTCATATTCAAGATCTTCTAAAGGTTCAGCACCCATAATATTCGTCCAATGTTTAAAGTCGTTATTTTCAACAACTAAAGCGATTGGAGAGCCAAGTGTATAACCATGTCGAACACCGCTAGTAATTTGAGCAGTATCCTTCTCAATTTGCATTCTTCGCCCTCTTCCATATCCACCTTGACGTCTACGAAGTTCACTATTAATTTCTTCTGCTAAAATTGGTAATCCTGCTGGAACGCCTTCAATAATAGTTGTTAATTGTGGACCATGAGATTCACCAGCTGTTAAATAACGCATGTCAACACCTTCTCTTTATGTAAGTTTAAAATTATTAGTTACTACTATACCACAACCTATTTGGAATTTAACATAAAAAAAGGACGATAAAATGGCACTTTTTTTGATTTTTTGTAAAAATTTGTTTCTTTTGATGTAAAAATGGTTTTTCTGTACAGAATTTTTGTTCAATTTCTTAAACTAAATTTTATGACAAATAAAAAAAGCTAGCACGAGGCTAGCTTCTTTATTTCAATATTAAAGATTAGTATACCCACTCTTTAATAAGCTTAGAGTATTCAACTAATTCGTTTTGATTGAAGAAAATACCGATTTCACGCTCAGCGCTTACAGGTGAATCTGAACCGTGAATAATGTTTTTGCCTACAGTTGCAGCATACTCACCACGGATTGTTCCTGGAGCTGAATCTTTAGGGTTAGTTGCTCCCATCATTTGACGCGCGGTAGCGATTACATTTTCGCCTTCCCAAACCATAGCAAATACTGGGCTTGAAGTGATGAAGTCTACTAATTCACCAAAGAAAGGACGCTCTTTGTGCTCAGCATAGTGAGTTTCAGCTTGTTCTTTGCTCACTTGCATTAATTTAGCTCCAACTAATTGGAAACCTTTTTTTTCAAAACGTGAAACGATTTCACCAATTAAGTTACGTTGTACACCATCAGGTTTTACCATTAAATAAGTTCTTTCCATTATGCTCTACCTCACTTGATTTCAATTATGTATAAACAACACAGTTAGAATAGTATCATCTATTTATAAAATTATCAATAGTTTAAAATCTTGATATTTTGTAAAAATTGCAATCGCTTACAGATTTTCGGTTAATTTTTATCAAACTAACTAATTTATTGCCATAACAATCCTATAAAAAAAGCCAAAAGAGGCAGTCCGAAATGCTTTTGCATTTTTACCGCCTCTAGTTTTTTCGATTTCCAATATTTTTAGCAATTAAAATTAACATTTCCTTTGCTTCGCTATTTGGTAGGCTTGCGATACTGTTTAGTGACTTTTGTAAATAAGCTTCACTTACCTTTTTAGCAGCTCTTATGTATGTACTTTTTCGAATTTGATTAATAAGTGGTTTAACAGTCTCTGGATCTATTCCTTCATGAACTGAAACAATTTTCTCTTTAAATGCTAAATCATTCATTGCAAACAAAACAGGTAATGTAATATTCCCTTGAATTAAGTCGCTTCCTGATGGTTTTCCTAATTCCTTCTCAGAAGCCGTAAAATCTAGAATATCATCCATAATTTGATAAGACATACCTAAATAGTATCCATAATCTTTTAAACACTTTTGAAAAGCTTTAGAAGCTCCTGATGCTATTGCACCTATTTCGCAACTTGCAGATATTAAAAGTGCTGTTTTTCGTTTAATTCGTCTTAAATAACATTTTAAATTTTGGTCAAAATTATATTTATCTTTTATTTGTTCAATCTCACCTAAACAAATCTCTAAAATTGTTTCAGATAATTTTTGATGGGCCAATGGGATTTCAATTTCTGACATACATTCCAATGCTTTCGCAAATAAAAAATCCCCTGCATACATAGCAACTCGGTTATTATATGTTGAATTAATTGTCGGTTTACCTCTTCGTAAACTAGCTTCGTCAATTACATCATCATGTACTAATGATGCCATATGTATGATTTCCAATGTAGCTGCTACATTTTTTATAGATTGAAGGTTATATTGTCCAAATTTAGCACTAAGCAATACAAATACTGGTCTAATTCTTTTTCCACCAGATTGAAGTAGTTGTACAGATGCATTTTTCAAAATTGGCTGCGTTGAATCGACTACTTGATGTAGTGTATTTTCAATCTCATTAATGTCTTTTTTTAAATAAGAATACTTCCATTTAACCTTCATTCCGTTCACCTTACTATTCATCCCAATTTCTTGCTTTTTTGTAACTAGCTCTTTGGTTTAACACCTAAATGCATCGCCGCTACCCCAAAAGTATAAGGTTTGATTCTAATTTTCTCTAATCCTGCTTTTTCGAAAAGCTTTGCAAGCTCATTCATCCCTGGAAAAGTACTTGCGCTTTCTTGTAACCAAGAATATTCTTTAAAGCTTTTAGCGAATAATTTACCAAAGATCGGCATGATGTATTTAAAATAAGCTTTATATACATGTCTAACACCAAATGCCGTTGGTTGTGAAGTTTCTAAACATACTACAATCCCACCAGGTTTTACAACTCTAGTCATTTCTTTCAACACTTGATAATAATCTGGAACATTTCTTAATCCGAATCCGATTGTAACTGTATCAAAATAGTTGTCCTCAAACGGTAATTCCATCGCATTACCATGGATTAATTTAACCTGGTCTAAATGCATACTTTTAACTTTTTGCTCTCCAATTGAAAGCATGTTCTTACTAAAGTCTAATCCTACTACTTCTCCATCTTTTCCAACTGCATTTGCTAATGCAATCGTCCATTCACCAGTACCACAGCATACATCAAGCGCTTTCATACCTTTTTGGACATTCATTATTTTCATAGTTTGTTTGCGCCAAGCAATATGTCTTCTAAAACTAATAATACCATTCATTGTATCATATTTATTATAAATCTTTTCAAACACGTCATGAACGCGTTCTTCTTTTGATTGAGTCATATAAACCCCCACTAAACTAATTACGATTACTTCTATGTAGATTATTTTTGTAATTGTATCATTATTTTTGATATTTCTTCTTTTATTTTACCCATATCATTCATACCTATTATATTCTGAAATTGCTTAATAAAATCAGAACAATGATCAACTGAAGAGATTTCGTATTCTTTTTTCAGTCTAGCTATTAAACAAGCTTGCTCAATATGGTGAATTGATTCTTCCGATGCAATAAATTTTGCAAAATGAACAATTATAGTTGATTCAATAACTGTGATACATTTGAAAAGCTCATCTAAAGATTTAAATTTTTCGTGAACTAAATTAATTTTTTCTTCATTCATTTCTTTTACCGCATATGAAAGTTCCTTAATTAATCCAATTTCACCAGTTTTAGAAAGAGCATTGTAATATAGTCCACTATATAAGTCCCCTTCCAATACGGTTAACTGTTTCTTCTCACGATCCATTGGCGTACTTTCATATGTTGATACTTTTTCATGTGTATCTAATGCAATTTGATGAATCATCAAGGCTTTACAGTAATGCACAATTTTATCACTCGTAAAATCATTATCTTTTAATAAATTTATTAATAAAGTAACCTTTACATCATCAATTGTTGGTATTGAAAGATGCTGATTTAAATAAGGATGTTTAATTGTATGTAAAATTTGAGTGATTACTTCATTTTTTATCTCGTGAATACTATTCATTATTTCCATCCATTCCATTTATTACTGATTTAATCATTATACCATAAGTATTTTAGATGGTATAAGTTGATTACTCAATCAACTTGCATTATTTATAATGAATATTTTCAAAAAAAGCAGGTTTACCTTTATTCAGACGAATGATAAACGCCCCTCTATAAGACGAGCGTTTACGATCAGTCTAAAAAACTTCTCAAAATGTTGAACCTATAATACATTGTCGGCACCTTAATGACGGCGCACCTGTTTTTTTGATTGATAAAACTATCTTGTTGAATGAATCATTGCAAGAATTTCATTTCTTCCTTGAGCATCCTCTTTTAATGATCCACGAACCGCTGTAGTAACTGTTTTTGAACCAGGTTTTCTTACTCCACGCATTGACATACACATATGTTCTGCTTCAACGACTACCATTGCACCATGTGGTTGAAGTACTTCCATAATCGCATCAACTACCGAAGCAGTAATACGTTCTTGTAGCTGTGGTCTTTTTGCAACAGTTTCAACTGTACGTGCCAATTTACTTAATCCAGTTACTCTACCATTCCTTGGAATATAAGCTACATGTGCAACGCCATAAAATGGTAATAGATGATGTTCACACATTGAATGGAATGGTATATCTTTTACTAGAACTAATTCTTCATGATCTTCACCAAATACTTTATGTAAATGAGCTTTTTCATCTTGGCGCATGCCAGAGAATACTTCAGCATACATTTTCGCAACTCGTTTTGGCGTTTCGTAAATTCCTTCTCGATTTGGATCATCACCGATAGCTTCGAGAATTAGACGAACCGCTTGTTCAATTTTTTCTAAATTTACTTCATTCATTAATTGATCCCCCATGCTAAAAAAATTCTAATATTCACTATCAGATTCGTTTTATTTTAACATAATTCTTTTTTTATAGGCAAAAAAAAGAAGGATGCCTTTAATTATCATCCTTCTTAGTGACTACTAGAAGCGCACGATTCTTTACTTTGTCTATTTGCAGCCTTGTTACTAATAAGTAACTTCGCTTTACAAAAGACTTTGCAATACGTAATGATGACCGCTTTTAAGAAGTTTGAAAAACATCTTTTTAGGGCTTTCCAGCAAAAAAAGAAGGATGCTTTAATTAGCATCCTTCTTTTCCGCTTAAATTATGTAATTATTTTACAGCATCCTTAAGCGCTTTACCAGGTTTGAAAGCTGGAACTTTACTAGCTGCGATTTCGATTTCTTCGCCAGTTTGTGGATTACGTCCTTTACGAGCTGCACGCTCACGAACTTCAAAGTTACCAAATCCGATTAATTGTACTTTATCCCCGTTTTGTAACGCACCAAGAATTGATTCGAATACAGCGTCTACTGCTAAAGTAGCTTGTTTTTTAGTTAATTCACCAGCTTCAGCAACTGCATTGATTAAATCAGTTTTGTTCATGTCTTTCACCTCCTCCCAAAAAATTAAAATAATTCTTAATTTCATTTGTGACCAAAATTTTAAATTTTATACAACAAATTCCAATTAATTTCTTTGTCATGCCTTATATTATACGATTCTACGGCTTTTTTCAATATGTTTTACAAGAAAATGTTGGAATTACTCGAAAATGTGAAGCGATTTTTCTGAAAAATTCATTTTTCTACCACTAATTTTTTATAATTTCTTGTTGAATATACGATGATTACTGAATTAATAGGCAATTCCGTAATTTTTTTTTACTAATTCCGATCAAAATATTTTTGTAGAAACTTGTCGATTCTAATCTTTTTTGCAGTTTTTTTAATTTACTACTAAAAGCAATTTTCGTCTCAAAAAAATACCAAATTCTCTTAAAAATCTTTTCGAATTTATGAAAATGCAAAAAAAAATCAGATGGTTTAATACCATCTGATTAATTATATTGATTCATTCTATTAAAGGATGATTGCAATTAAGCCGCCACTTCCTTCGTTGATAATTCGTTCTAATGTTTCCTTCAATTTATATCTTGCATTTTCAGGCATTAGAGAAAGTTTTGCTTGGATTCCTTCACGAACGATTGAACTTAATGAGCGTCCAAATATATCTGAATTCCAGATTGACAGTGGATTATCTTCAAAATCCTGCATTAAGTATTTAACAAGCTCTTCGCTTTGTTTTTCTGTTCCAATAATTGGTTCAAATGTTGACTCAACATCTACTTTAATCATATGAATAGATGGGGCAACCGCTTTTAGTTTCACACCGAATCTAGATCCGTGGCGGATAATCTCCGGTTCATCTAAACTCATATCTAAAAGAGATGGTGCAGCAATTCCGTATCCAGTTTGTTTCACCATTTTTAATGCATCGGCAACTTGATCATATTCTTGTTTTGCATGAGCAAAGTCTTGCATTAATTCTAATAGATGATCTTTACCTCGAATTTCTACTCCAACTACTTCTTTTAAAACTTGGTCATATAACTCATCTGGAGCAGATAAATCGATTTCTGCCACCCCTTGCCCCATGTCTATTCCAGCAAGTTGTGCATGTTCAATAAACTCATAATCACTAAATTGACCAACTACAAAGTCTACATCTCTTAATCGTTTTATGTCTTTTACTGTTTCTTGAATTGCTTCTTGGTAGCTTTGGCGTAACCAGTGATTTTCTTTTAATACTAATACCCAGCTTGGTAGATTTACATTCACTTCAAGGACTGGGAACTCGTATAGAGCTTCACGAAGTACGTTTAATACATCACCTTCACGCATTGCTTCAACACTTAAAGCGATAACAGGAATGTCATACTTTTCGCTTAATTCCTGTCTAAGTGCTTCTGTATTAGGGTGATATGGCTGAGAAGAGTTAACAACCATAATGAAAGGCTTACCAACTTCTTTTAATTCAGCAACTACTCGTTCTTCTGCTTCGATGTAATCGTATCTAGCGATTTCTCCAATTGTGCCATCAGTTGTTACAACAACTCCAATTGTAGAATGCTCTTGGATAACTTTTCTTGTACCGATTTCTGCTGCTTCATTGAAAGGTATTGGTTCTTCATACCAAGGTGTGCTAATCATTCTAGGGCCGTTTTCATCTTCATATCCTTTAGCTCCTGGTACACTATAACCAACGCAATCTACTAATCGAATATTTACATCTAACCCATCCGCTACATGAATTTTCACACCTTGATTTGGAACGAATTTAGGTTCTGTCGTCATTATTGTTTTACCTGCTGCACTTTGAGGTAATTCATCATGTGCTCTCGCACGATCAGCTTCATTTTGAATATTTGGGATAACAACTGCTTCCATAAAGCGTTTTATAAATGTTGATTTACCAGTACGCACAGCGCCTACAACACCTAAGTAGATATCTCCTCCCGTGCGCTCGGCAATGTCTTTAAAAATATCTATCTTTTCCATGTGTTCCCCTCCCGATTTATCAATACATGGGAATAATTGACTTGAAGTAGTATGCCTATGACAATATCATTCTATGATGTTGTCCTAGTAAGTTATGACAAGATTTTTTATTTTTTCTACTTATTAACTTCGGATAAAAATAAAATAATCCTTCGATAAAATGTATTCTTTTATCAAAGGATTATGATTTATATTATTTATTTTTGTTCTAAAAATACCGGTTGTCCATCTTTGACAGTGTATGGAAGTGAGTATGCAGGCACGATTGGTGAGTCTTTTACTAAAATAGATCGTATATCTTCACCGAACTTAAAATTTTTCGCTTCTTTTATTTTTGCATATAAGTCAGTTGAATAATCCACATAGAATTCACCGTCATTGCCCATTACGATTGGTAAATGATTATTACTATAAGGACTTACAACGTAAGGCTCCTCTTTAAACCCCATCTTTTTATAGTTTAATAGGAATACACCGTTAGCAAGGGTTTTCTTAATTGGTGGATAAGTATGTTTATCTTTATAAACTTGTACTTGCAAATTAACATCTCTTAATTTTTCTGCAGTTCTAAGATCAACTAATTTGACCGTTGGATTTTTTTCTGCATCAATTAAGACATATTGAAAGATTCCACCATTTTCATATGAATTACCAGGTGAATCACTTAAATAACCGGGAATCAGTTTCGTAAAATCAATTGGATATTTAATGTAAATTGGTGTACTCATATCCTTCGTTTTTATTGGTAAGATTCCAGAATTATCTTCTTTAAATTTATTTACTGCTTTTTGAACACTTTCTATTTGATCGTCATATGGTACTTGATTTTGTGCAAGATTATCTTGTGGATATAAACAGCCACTTAATACACTTATTACAAAGCACATTAAAATGGTAAGAAATAGCTTTTTCATGTTAGTCCCCTTTTTTATCATTAACTAGGCCAGCTTAATACGATATATGTAATTAAAATTCCAGATATAATTAAAGACATATATGCAATAAATGCCGTTATCATTTTTAAAAATTTAATTTTTATTTTGTGTCTACTCAAGAAAATTAAAAATAATGAAAAAAGCATTAATCCAATCCCAACAAAAGAAATAATTTCATTAATATGTGCCGCGTTCATCTTGTTCCCCCTATGTAATTGCTAACATTATTATAGTATCAAAATAATGACCCGATTTGAAATAAAATATTTTTATTCCTATTAAGTCATTATCGACTAATTCAGTCCCTACCTATACTTGTTCAATACTATTTTTCAATCTTTTTATAATCGATTATTTTAGATAAAATTCTCTATTTTTAATTAATCCGAGCACATCGATTGTCCCTCAAATCATTCCAAATAAAGGTTATACATAGGAGAATTCACATATTTGTAAATAAAAAAAGAAAGAAGAAGTAAATAAATACTCCTTCTTTCTTTGAAGCAAACTGGGGCAATTGCTTCTTTAAATTTTATCGACTAACACCCACCAGAATTCATCCGGTATAAGTCATTCTATACTATGCGAAAATGTATGATTATGCACTAAATACATCGCTGAAGAATAAGCCCAATTATTTTTGTTTAAACATATTTGTTAATGATTGAAAATCTAGTGGCATATTATTTGTAACAATTGCTTGAACGATTTTGTCTTCTTTTTCCTTTGTAACTTGACGACCAGTCATTAACGCAATTTGGCGCACTAGTTTTCTAACAGTAGCTTCATCTTTAAAGTTTGCATCTTTCACTGAATCAGCAACTTTAAAAATATCTGATTTACTTACATTTGCTTTCTTTTCAATCTTATCAAAGAAACCATTTGGATTATTATTAGTCACCATTCAAACCTCCCTTTTTCTATACAACATATGCTATGCAAAAAAAGAGAAATGGTGAAACGCCTATTTTAGTCCATTAAGGAAAAGTATAAAATAAAAAAATCTACAGCTTTCCTTTAAAGGATTTATGTATGCATTATTCTATTTATTAAAAAGAGGGATGTGAGCCACTTCTTCTTGCCTGTACGGTGTACAAAATATAAAAAAGAGTGTAGAGAAATTTTTCTCTACACTCTTTAGCATTAATTAGAGTACACATATTCTTATAAGTAATCTAATTGATTACTCAGTAAGATCACTTATAAAATTCAAAGTGCTCTCGCCTTCATGTCTTTTTACACGAGACATTAGCGCATCGACTGCTAATTTTGGATTTTTATTTTCAAATAATACTGCATATAACTCATTAACAATTGGCATTTCAACATTTGCTTGTTTTGCCAATTGGTAAGCGGCTTTTGTCGTACGAACGCCTTCTACAATCATACCCATATTATCTAAAACTTCTTCTAGTGATTGGCCTTTTCCTAATAAATTACCCGCTCTCCAGTTACGGCTATGTACACTTGTACAAGTTACGATTAAATCGCCCATTCCTGTTAAACCTGCAAAAGTTTGAGTATTAGCACCCATTGTTTTACCTAAGCGAATAATTTCAGCAAGTCCACGAGTCATTAAAGCCGCCTTTGCATTGTCTCCATAGCCAAGTCCGTCAGTAATCCCTGCAGCAAGTGCAATAATATTTTTTAGAGCCCCTCCAATTTCCACACCTATTACATCTTCATTTGTGTAGACACGGAAGTAGCCATTAGAAAATAAGTCTTGTACATATTCTGCTTCGTCCATATTTTCAGAAGCAGATGTTACAGTCGTAGGATGTCTTAAAGCAACCTCTTCAGCATGACTTGGTCCTGATAATACAACAACTGATTTTAAGAGCTTTGGATTAATTTCTTCTGAAATCATTTCTGAAACACGTTTTGAAGTATCTGGTTCAATCCCTTTACTTGCATGAATAATCGTAACCTCTTCAGTTAGCTCATTATTTAATTTTTGACATACCTCTCTAATTGCTTTTGTAGGTACTACAAGTAAAATATATTTAGCTCCATTAATCGCTTCGTTTAAATTTACTGTTGCTTTTAAAGATTGTGGTAATTCAATTTCTGGCAAATATTTTTTATTTGTATGATCATCATTTATTTCATTAATTTGATTGGCATTATTTCCCCATAACGTAACTGAATGTCCATTATCTGATAACACCATGGCTAAAGCTGTTCCCCAACTACCTGCACCTAAAACTGAGATTTTTTCCATAACCACACTCCCTTTCAAAAAGAATCCAAATTTTACAATGAATTAAGCTCGTGCTCGACCAATAATCCTAATTGGAGATCCTTCAAAGTCAAATGCATCTCTAATACGATTTTCTAAGAATCGTTCGTAACTAAAGTGAAGTAATTCTGGATCGTTTACAAACACAACGAATGTTGGTGGTTTAATCGCGACTTGAGTTGCATAATACACTCTTAATCTTTGTCCATTATGTGTTGGAGTAGGATTCACTGCAATTGCATCCATAATTACATCATTAAGTACATTCGTAGGAACACGTAAGCTATGGCTCTCACATGCTTTATTAATCATCGGTAACAAAGTTTGAGTTCTTTTCTTCGTTTTAGCTGAAAGGAATACAATCGGTGCGTAGTCCAGGAATTGGAAATGTGCACGAATGTTTTCAATGAAGTCATTCATTGTTTTTTCATCTTTTTCTACAGCATCCCATTTATTAACGACAATAACAATTGATCTTCCTGCTTGATGTGCATAACCAGCGATTTTTTTGTCTTGTTCGATAATTCCTTCTTCACCATCTAATACAACTAAGACGACATCCGATCTTTCAATTGCTCTTAAAGCACGTAAAACACTATATTTTTCTGTACTTTCATAAACTTTACCTTTTTTCCTCATACCAGCTGTATCAATAATGACATAATCTTGACCATCTTTTGAGTATGGCGTATCTACAGCATCACGTGTTGTACCGGCAACATTACTAACGATTACACGCTCTTGACCTAATAATGCATTTACTAAAGATGATTTCCCTACATTTGGACGTCCAATTAAACTGAATTTAATTGTCTCCTCATCATAATTTTCTTCTTCTTTTTCAGGGAAATGCTTAACAACCTCATCTAGTAAATCTCCAATTCCTAAACCATGTGAGCCTGAGATTGGAAATACTTCACCGAAGCCTAATGCATAAAAGTCGTAAATATCGCTTCTCATTTCAGGATTATCTACTTTATTAACTGCTAAAACAACTGGCTTTTTTGTTTTATAAAGGATTTTAGCAACTTCTTCATCTGCTGCTGTTACACCTTCACGGCCATTTGTTAGAAAAATAATTACATCCGCTTCATCAATAGCGATTTCTGCTTGTTGACGAATTTGCTCTAAAAACGGCTCATCACCTATATCAATTCCACCTGTATCAATTAAACTAAATTCTTGATTTAGCCACTCTCCTGAGCTATATATACGGTCACGAGTAACTCCTGGAATATCTTCTACAATTGAGATTCTTTCTCCCACGATCCTATTAAAAATAGTTGATTTACCTACATTCGGTCGTCCAACTATTGCAACTGTCGGTTTAGACATTTAATTCATCCTTCCTAGCATAACTATGTACCATTTAATTCATGTAAATGTGTTTTAGTTTTGATTATAAATTGATTTATTTAAATAACTTATCTATTTTAACAAAAAATATGAAAAAAGACCAATATACATTAGTTTTTTAGTAATTTTCTATTTTTAAGGCTCAATTTTGAATAATATTTTGTTAAATATTGAATCCCTGACAATAGTAAGATTGTAAAAAATAAAGTATCAAACCAGTTTAAGTCTCCGATTACATAGTTAAAATCAATCGATTCAAATGTAATATAATTAAATAGTTCTCCTTGAACAAGACCAATCGTTATGTATCGTAACTTATCATAATAAGATTTACTTAAAAATAAACAAAGCACGATTATAAAAAATGATTTAATAATCATCTCATTGATAAAAAAACTTGCAGGATCATATATAGAAAGCAAAGTTACAACGCTATATGTCATCCCAATAATCAATCCTTTAACGAAATGGATTATTTGTTCACGTAAACTTAATAAGCTAATTTTGTAACTTATGTAAAAAATCATGATGATATATGAAATATTTATTTCAATGGAAAATACATCGATTGTATAAGCTGAACAGATAATTAAGATCAGGATCCCTGATAAATAGAGAAAGCTCAATTTCGTTCTTTCTCTTAAAAACATCAAAACAAATACGAGAACCCAAGAAGCAATTATAAAAAAACTCCCTTGCACATGAAAACCTCCTATTAGTTCTAGTATGTAACAATTCCTACCAAAAATAATCAATTTAGAAAGACTGATTTCTTATAAATTTAATTGTAAGAAATATTATAGAAATGACTATAATTTTGAATATTTTTATACTAAATTTTACTGATCCAATTATTAACTGGATAAAAAATATACTTTTAAAAGTAAAAAGCTGACAGAAAAGAATGGTATAAGAAATTGATTTTATTACGAATCTATAAAAGAGAATTTTTTGGAGGTGAAACGAGTGGGAAAAGATCGACAAGAAAAGAAGCTTAAGCAATCTAGAAGAGTTGAATCTGATCGTGATCAGAGCATCCATTACAAAGGTGCTACACGTTTAGACACTCCTGAGGAAGCAAGAGCAGAAAATCAACATAACTAATTAAACAAATAAAAATCCTTCAGCTTCTCAACTGAAGGATTTTTATCTTATTTTTTAAATTTACTTAATTTTTCACCAAGAAGCTCACTTAATTGGAAACCACTTTCGCTTGGTTGTACGTATTTAGCAATATCTTCTTGAAGTTCAGCTTCACCAGCTTCTTTGATGCTTAATGATAAGCGTTTTTCAGTAGGGTTAATTTCTAAAATTTTAACCTTTACATCTTGACCTACCGCTAAGACTTCATTTGGATTTTTAATATGTTTATCAGCAATTTGAGAAACATGAACTAATCCTTCAATACCTTTTTGAACTTCTACAAATGCACCAAAGTTTGTTAGGCGTCTTACAGTTCCTTCTACAACAGCATCAGCTTTAATACTTGGATCTAATTGATCCCATGGGCCTGGCTGAATTGCTTTCATTGATAAAGCGATACGGTTTGTATCTGTATCAATTGAAAGAACTTGAACCTTTACAGTATCTCCTACAGATACAATCTCTTCAGGTTTTGTAACTCGATTATGAGACATTTGAGAAACGTGTACTAATCCATCAACTCCACCGATATTAACAAAAGCACCGAAATTAGTTAATCTTTCTACTTTACCTTCAACAATTTGACCAACTTTAATTGTTGAATATGCTTGACGACGATTTTCAATTTCGTTTAACTGCTCTACAGCTTTATGTGATAGGATTACACGATTTTTTTCACGATCAAGTTCTTCGATTACTACTTCAATCGATTGACCAACATAGCTTCCTAAATCTTCTACGAATTTTTTTGAAACTAAAGAAGCCGGAATAAAACCACGTACTCCTACGTCAGCGATTAATCCACCGTTAACTTGCTCAGTAACGATTACTTCGAATACTTCTTTACTTTCTAATTTAGTTACTAATTGATCCCAAGCTTTAACAGAATCTACAGCACGTTTAGAAAAAACTACTGAATCTTCTTCAACTTTAATAACCTTTAATTCAATTTCCTGTCCAACAGTTAACGCGTCACTAACGTTTTCAATATGTACGTTTGAAATTTCTTTTATTGGAAGAATACCATCTGTTTTTCCACCGAACCCTACAATTGCTTGTTTATCTTCAATTTGTTCAATTACACATGAGATAATTTCCCCAACCTCTGGCATTACTTTTTCAACCATGCTATATTCCTCCTTGTGTTTTAAAAATGGATAGACCAATTATGTATTATCCTCTTTTACCATCTAATAAATAAGCAGAAAAGTCAAGAAATCTGATGACTAATTCTTCTAAATATTTTTTACCTTTTCATCTACAATTGTTAATATATCATTTACAACGTCATCAATGTTTTTCGAAGTAGTATCTAAAGATATTGCATCATCAGCTTTTTTCAGTGGTGAAACTTCTCTTTCTGAGTCGATTCGGTCTCTTGTTGAGATTTCTATTTTTAATTGCTCTAGGTCACTTTCGAAACCATTTTTAACATTTTCAATATGTCTTCTTTGAGCTCTTTCGTCTACTGAAGCAATCATGAATATTTTAACTTCTGCATCAACTAATACGTGAGTACCAATATCTCTCCCATCCATTACAACTCCACCATTCACAGCATATTGTCGTTGTAATTCGACCATTTTTTCACGAACTAAGCTGTGTTTTGCAACAAATGATACGTTTCTAGTCACTTCTGGAGTTCTGATTGGCTCTGAAACGTCTACATCGTCAATAAACACTTTTTGAGTGTCCTCTACAGGAACTAATTTTATTGTTATATTAGAAAGTAAATTGCTTAAATCCATTTCATTATTAACATCAATATTTTCTTGGATTGCTTTAAAAGTTAGAGCACGATACATAGCACCTGTGTCGATATATACATAACCTAATTTTTTTGAAACGATCTTTGCAACGGTACTTTTACCAGCAGCTGCCGGACCATCTATCGCTATACTAATTTTTTTACTCATAAGTCCTCCTACATAAAAAAATTGCTAAATGAATAGCAACCTTTAATCTTATCATGTCCTAAAAAGACAAAAACAAATAAAAATAAAGCAGGCTAGCCTGCTTTATTTAATATTACCATATGATTCCGATGAATTCATCTATTTACCTATATGATTATATACTTCTCTTGTTACATCTTTTGCTTTTTGCGTTACTCCTTCATATAATTCAATTTTTGTTAAATAAACTGAAAGACTTGGAAAAGACAAAATGTACTGGCTTACAACTAAACAAACTAATTGAATCATGATTAACTTAAAAAGTATTCGTTCGATTCTTTTCATTTTTTTCATACCCTTTTTTATTACCATTATGAATAAATCCAATTAATTTTATACACAATTTCGAAATTAATATAAAATTACTTTAACTTAAATTCGAAATCTAACACAATTCTGATATACAAAATAAAAAACGTGCTAAGCACGTTTTAAAATAAATAAGATTTGAAATTTATTTAGTAAAACCTTCAAGAATATCCTCAACTTCAGATGCTAACATGACAGTTAATTTAATTCTTGCCTTTTTACTGTCGTAATCTTTACCTAAAATTACACCTTTGTTAACTAAATCATAAGCACTTCCGAAATAATCGTAGGTCGGATATACTTCGCCCTCTTCAGAACTTGTTGTGATAATTACTTTAACCCCATCTTTAACTGCTTTTTCAATTTCTTCAGTCATAAATGGTGATACTTGTCCTCTTCCAACACCTTCTAGGATAATACCTTTTGCACCATTTTCAACAGCTGCTTTAATGAAGTATCCTTTTGCTTCGATATAACATTTAATGATATCAACTTGCGGTAGTTCACCTGTAATTTTGTATTTATCTTTTATTACTGGTTTTTGGTAAATATGTACTTTGTCATTATCAATAATCCCTAAGTACCCGAAACCGAAAACGTTAAATCCTTGAATATTGGATGCATGTTCTTTTTTAACATATTTTGCAGTAAAAATACGTTCATTAAAGACAACAACAGTTCCAACATTTCTTGAAGAGTCATCAGCTGCAGTATAGATTGCATGTCTTAAATTAATAAAAGCATCAGTACCTAGTTCACCTGGTGATCTTTGTGAGCCAGTAACAACTACAGGACGTTCGTCGTCAATTGTTAAATCTAAAAAATAAGCCGTTTCTTCTAAAGTATCAGTTCCATGGGTAACGACTACCCCATCGATTGTTTCATCTTGATAGTATTCTTCAATTTTATTTTTTAACATCATCCAATGATTAAAGCCGATGTGCATACTTGGAACTTGAAAAAAAGAATCAACAATAACATTTATATCTTTTGGTAAATCAAGCATTTCTGCAATTTCTTGTCCCGATAATGCACCTGAATCTAACTTCCCTGATTCAGCATTTGGTTTACTAGCAATTGTTCCACCTGTCGTAATTAATACTACTTTTTTCATTACAGCACCTCATTTCACATGAAATTATATCATTTAAAAATTATTCAAGTAAACAAAAACAGGTTATAAATTCTTTGTACAAAAAAAACGTAGCTATGCTACGTTTCATGTTGTTGAAAAAAGAAGTTATCAATGTAAAGGAAGTAGTATGATATTAATTTCTACTACAGAATTCTCGCTCTCCATGGGGTGAGATTCATGAGTTAGAAAATAGCAAGTTAATCAAAAAAACTTACTAATAAAAGCTTCAATAGTATGTAAAAATACAAAAATAAGAAAACTCCATAATCATAATAGGCCGTAGTGGAAGTCCACTACGACCGATTTTTCTTAACACTGATGATGATGGACTGATCGACAAGCTCATTTTTCATCCGTCTGAAACGTAGCTATGCAATGTTCATATACTGTTGAAAAATGAACTTATCAATAAATTTGCAGAACTTGAGAATTTTAAAAAATTATCCCAAAAAAACTTTGCCCATTTACTTTGAACTACTTGTTATATGAGAGGCAATTAAATCTCCATGAAAACGGCCATTTTCAATAAAAATTTCATTTGCATTGTTACCGGCAGCGATTACTCCAGCAATATAAATACCTTCTATATTAGTTTCCATCGTTTCTGGATTAAATAGTGGTCGCCCCGACTGATCATCTACCTTTACTCCCATACTTTTAATTAAAGTATGATCCGGATGATAACCTGTCATTGCATAGACAAAGTCATTTTCAATCTCGATTATTTGCCCTTCTTTTTCATAAACAACCGAGTCTTCTTTGATTTCTACTATATTTGCGTTAAATTCCATTTTGATAGATTCTGAACGGACAAGCCCTTCAAACTCAGGTAAAACCCATGGTTTAATACTTGGTGAATATGAACTACCTCTATAGATGACAGTTACTTCCGCACAACATTTTTCTAATTCTAGTGCTGCATCGACACTTGAGTTTTTACCACCAATAATTGCAACCTTTTGATTAAAATGCTTATGTCCTTCAAAAAAGTAATGTGAAACTTTTTCAAGCTTTTCACCAGGAATTGATAAGTAGTTTGGTTGATCGTAGTATCCTGTAGCAACTATGACTGCTTTTGCTTCATACTTTTTTTCTTCACCGTTTGTCGTAACTGTTTCAATCATAAAATTACTTTTTTTTGTAACAGACGTTACTTCTTCAAAAGCATTAATTTTTATATTATTTCTTTTTACAACATCACGGTAATAAGCTAGTGCCTGATGTTTCTTCGGTTTTCTACCTTCGATAATAAATGGAATATTTCCCACTTCTAATTTTTCACTCGTACTAAAAAACGTTTGATGTGTTGGGAATCGACTAAGGGTATGAACTATATTTCCTTTTTCAATTATTAATGCAGATATCCCCTTATTTTTCAGAGCTAGATAAGCCGCAATACCACAAGGTCCTCCACCTATGATCAGAACTTCAACTTTTTCCATTTGAAACATCTCCATTAAACTTAATTCTTAGTTATATTTACTATATCTATTTTACGTAAAAAATTTATTTTGTCTAATAATAGGTAAACAAAAAAACAAGATGGAAAAATTCCCATCTTGTTTTTTATCATATATAAGCTTATACCCAACCTCTGAATCGGCTAGCTTCAGCCATTTTACGCGCTCCTACCATGTAAGCTGCAAGACGCATATTTACTTTTCTATTTACACTTGTTTCATAAATATTATCAAATGAGCGTACCATAACTTTTTCTAATCTTGTTTCTACTTCTTCTTCAGTCCAGTAATAACCTTGGTTATTTTGTACCCATTCAAAGTAAGAAACAGTTACGCCACCAGCACTAGCTAATACGTCTGGAACTAGTAGAATTCCACGTTCAGTTAAAATTTTTGTCGCTTCAAGTGTTGTAGGTCCATTAGCAGCTTCAACTACAATCGATGCTTTAATGTTATGAGCATTTTCTTTTGTAATTTGATTTTCAATCGCTGCAGGAACTAAAATATCACAATCTAATTCTAATAATTCTTTATTTGAAATTGTATTATTAAATAGTTTAGTAATTGTACCAAAGCTATCTCTACGATCTAATAAATAATCAATATCTAAGCCATTTGGATCATGAAGAGCACCATAAGCATCAGAAATACCAATAACTTTTGCACCAGCATCATGCATAAATTTAGCTAAGAAGCTACCTGCATTACCAAATCCTTGGATAACAACTCGTGCACCTTCTAAGTTAATACCTTTACGCTTAGCTGCTTCACGAATTACAATTGTAACACCTTTAGCAGTAGCAGTTTCACGACCGTGAGAGCCACCTAATACTAATGGCTTACCAGTAATAAAACCAGGAGAGTTAAATTCATCTATTCTAGAATATTCATCCATCATCCAAGCCATAATTTGAGAGTTCGTAAATACGTCTGGAGCTGGAATATCTTTAGTTGGTCCTACGATTTGGCTAATTGCACGAACATAACCGCGGCTAAGTCTTTCTAACTCACGAAAAGACATATCACGTGGATCACAAACGATTCCACCTTTACCTCCGCCATATGGTAAATCTACAATTCCACATTTCAAGCTCATCCAGATTGAAAGTGCTTTCACTTCATTTTCTGTTACATTCGGATGGAAACGGATACCACCTTTAGTTGGTCCTACTGCATCATTATGTTGTGCTCTGTAACCAGTGAAAATTTTCACTTGTCCATCATCCATGCGAACTGGAATTTTTACAGTCATCATACGAACTGGTTCTTTTAAAAGTTCATACATTTCATTTGAATATCCTAATTTTTCTAACGCTTCTTTGATTACTACTTGTGTAGGCGCTAGTACATCTAATTGTTCTTCAGTGTTGCTATTTTTCTCTGTAGATTTCTCGGCAACCATTGTAAACCCCCTAGAAATTTGAACTATGAAAAGTTTCATTCATTCTGAAATTAGTATACAACTTTCCATCCCATTTTGAAAGTTATAAACACATAGAAAACAAAATATAATATTTGTTTAATGTAAGCGTTTTCTAAGGTCATTATACTCCTATTTACAAAGTTTGAAAAGGAAAGAATATGAAGAAATACAATATATTCATAAAAAATTTACATAAAGAAAACTCGCCGATTGGCGAGCCTTTAGCCGAAGACAGAGACGTAGTTGCACTGCACGTTAGATCTTGAATTGGAAACTACGTCGATTTGACTTCACCGGTGCAAATTTATACTTTCAAATGTGAAAGTAAAACCTCTCGTAATAAATTACTGAGAGGCTTTATTTTTATTTTTAACGAAATAAAAATGCAGTTGTTCAATAGCATTTTCTGAAATAAGCTCTTTACCGTACTCAATAATACGATAAATTGTTCTTGTGGAAGGATTTCCATATTCAGCTAATATCGCATAAAATGTTTCACGATCTAGTCTTCCTATTTCATTCTCCTCAAACTTTAAATAAAACGTATTTTCAAAAGAGAACAATCTTCCACCAATAGCATCACATGAAACTAATTTTTCAGAAAGTAGGATTAGATCATCCAAAGTAGAAAACTCGTACAATATATGTTCACTTTCATCAAGGATTACTTCCATTGATATAAAATCATCTTGAAATTCATCTTCCTCTTCTTCAATATCATCGGATTTTGTGACGATTACTACCATCCCTTGAGCTTGAAGTGAGAAAACTTCAACGGATACTTTACCATCTACTTCGAAACCTAGTTCTACGCTAGCTTCATGCATCATATCTTGAAAAAGCTGTTGAACTTTTGGCGCATTATACCATAAGTCTTCTTTTGTCAGACCACGTTCAGATAAATCATCAGATGTAAGAAAAACTTTTATTTTATTGTAGTTCAACCGTTCCAACCTCATGAACTAGCCTCCTTGCTGCATTTACCATAGTACAGTTTATGTTTTTAAATACTTTTGGTGATTCTAAAGTCAAAATTCATTTATAATTAAAATTCTGCTTTAACCACTCATCCCAGTTTGATTGTCCATTCCCTATATAAAATTCCTGGATTGAATCCATTATAGGGCTGTCACAAGTTGAAACTGCGTGACCACCAATTCCAATAATGATATCAGACTTAATTTTTTTGATTGTAATGGCTAGATCAATTGTTTTCTTTAAATTATCTTTAGAAGTACATGACATAATAAATCCAGCTGGATTCACTTCGCTTATAACTTGTTCAACGTCATTAGAGTCAATAGATGCTCCTAAATAAATTACCTGAAAACCAATTCTTCGTAAATAAATAGTAAATATTAATAAACCTAATTCATGCTTTTCATCTGGACCACAAACTGCAACTAACTTTGGCAAATGTTTATTGTTTGGTAAGTTTTGATAAACCATCCCTAATCTTGTTCTTAAGAAAGAGGTCGCAAAGTGTTCATGTGCACTTGTAATTTCTCCGTTACGACATTTATCACCTATTAAAATGAAAACTTTAGAAATGATTTTAAATAACACTTTATCAACTGAAAAAAGACTAAATGCCTCATTCACATAATTATGTGCTTCATTTTCTTCAAAAGTTAATAGTGATGATACAATACGATTTACTAAAGCATCAGATTGTAGATTTTCGGAAAGTGATTGATCATTAGATGATTTATGCTCTTTTGCTTCATATAAATTAATCGCTTGTCCAATTGTAAATCCTTCATTAACTTTTTGAACAAGCCATTTTAAGATGTATACATGTTCTTCTGTATAAAGTCGATGGCCAGCATCATTTCGTACAGGACTTATAATATTATATCTTCTTTCCCAAGCTCTTAAAGTGCCTGGTAATATCCCTACAATGTTAGAAATTGCTTTAATATTGTATTTTCCTATTTGGGCCAATTTTCTTTCCTCCTGCATGTAAACAAAACCCTTATTTCATAACCTCAAAATTTATGACAGTTAGTGTGTTTTGTTTTCGAATTCCTTTATTGTTATGTAGCTCCAAATATACCGTTTTCTGATTTCGTTTTACATTTGATTGACTTCTTTCAAACAGATAAACTTGAATACTTTTAAAATTACTAATATTACTATCCATTACTTCAGTATAGCTTGATAAAATACACAAACTGTCTTCATAAAGCTCTTCAAGTGCAAACGAAAGTTGATCTCTATTTGTTTTCACATCATCCAAACCTATAATTGTAAATTTCGTACAATTTTCAGTCTCAAATGAAGCACTTGTATTTTCTAAAATTGTAACTTTACAATCTAGTAATAATGCATTTAAATCTCTATAATTGCCACGATAGTCCTGATCATTCCATAAAAAGTAAACAGGAGCCATAGTAGATAAATATTGTATGTTTACATCATTATATTTTTTTGTTTGCCTTTTTGAATATCCACTTAAGAGAATGATTGTATTGTCATTGCAAATACTTTCAATCTCACTCAACTTAGAACGAATATCACCTATATATGGTATCCAAATAAATTGAATGGACTGTAATGAATCATCTAAATGCTCAATTTTAATTTTTTTATTGATAATTTCTAACTTACTTTTTCGATTTAATAGCAGAATAATCGCTAGTACTACTATTAATCCAATTAATACTAAAAATTTTATTTTAATTTCCCCCTTGTTTCATAAACACATTAAGTAAATACCATGTTGCTCCTCTTGTTTTTACGCCATTCATATAAAAGCAATTTAATTTAGTTCTATACGTACAGTTCATAGCACTTTTGTTTATTATACAAAAACTAGTAGAAATTGAAAAATTTTAAACTGCAAAAAAAACTTATGTCCATTCGTATTGAATGTGCATAAGTTTTAAATTAGACAAAAAAACAGTACATTACTCATTCGTAACAGATACTATTCTAAGGCCGAGTTCTTCAAATTTACTTAAAATTTTATCTATATTTTTATTAGCTTCTATTTTTAAGACAATTCTTCTTAATAATTGATCTTTTGAATCAAACGTTACAAGTGAAATGACGTTGATCTTAAAATGATGAAGATAGTCAAGTAATCTCGCTAGTTGACCTTCTTGCTCCATACTTGTCATTGAAATCCTGATTCCTGGACAATCCTTTCCAAGTACTTCTTGAAAAATCTCGATAACGTCATATCTTATAACAAGTCCAACGAAATTTCTTTCATCATCAACTACCGCAATAGATGGATATTTTTTTAATGAGTGCATTGTATCTTCAAATGGCTCTTCCGCTTTTACACAAATTGTTTGATGTGTTGCTATTTCACCTATTTTTATGTTTCTAATGTATTCTTCTTTTGACAATTCACTATAGAAGCAACTTCTAAAAATCTCAGCTTGTGAAATCATGCCAACATACTTATTTCCTGATAATACAGGTACGCTATCAATCTGTTTTTCTAATAAAAGATTCATTGCACGATCTACAGGATCGTTTGATTGAACCGTAATGACTTGATGATTTTGAAGCATTCGATGTTTTGCTAACATTCTATAACACTCCCTTCACTCTATTTATAACATAGAAAGGAAGCATTCAATTTAAACGGATTTGTCTAGATTTTGAACTTCTCAAATCTTATTTATCCACATCGACATTTAATGGGATTTTTAATATTTGACCAGGTCTCACTTCAATACTTTGTAGATTATTTGCATCTTGAATAATTTCTTCACCATCTCGATTACCATAATATTTCATCGATATAGTAAATAATGTTTCCCCTCTTTTTACTTCATGATTTATTTCTTTTACACCAACCGATCCATTTGAATCAGTTTCACTAGATGAAGATTGAGGTTTTACTTCATTTGTTACATCACTTTTTGTAGAAGCATTTTTAGTGCTTTCCTTTTTATTTTTATGGCTTTTAAATTTTTCAGTAGCAGCCAGTCTGACTTTTTCAAATTTATTTGAAGGAACGATTAAACTTCCTTTTGGAGTAAAAATTTTATCATATTTACTATGAACGAACTTAACTACGCCAAACGGTAGGAAAATAAAAATGATTACTAAAGCTGTAATCAATGGATATTTTATTTTCCACCATGGTCTTCGTTCATCTTCTTTTCTTTTCATCGTCTCACTTCTAGGTGGGAGATTTAATAGATCACTTGACTTGGCTGGATCTTTACTTTTTTGATTTTTTAATTTCTTATTTTTATTCTTTCGACTTAAGTCAGCTATACTATTACTTTGAAGCTCTTTATTCATTCCTTTTCTTCACTTTCCAAACTTAGTTTCATATACATTCCTAATACATAATCCAATATAAAATGAGCGAGAAATACAATAATGATATTATTTGTTCTCAAATATAAGTATCCGAGGAAAAAGCTTTCGATCAATACAACAGTTAGTAAAATTGGCTTTTTTACATAACGAAAATGAACTAAAGCGAAAACAACCGAAGCAATAATTAAACCGAATTTAGCTTGTATAAATCCTCTGAAAAGTAATTCTTCTGATAATGCAATTAGTATACAAAGCACTGTCATTTCAGGAATCGAAAGCGACGAAAAGAATCTTTTATTAAAGCCGCCATCATCTAGCAAACGTTCTGGAATCACAAAATTTAGTAAAATATTAAATATTACTAGTCCAACCCCAGCTCCAAAGCCATATAAATAAGTTTGATAATTTTTATAAAAATGTAAATCATTAATAAATTTACCAGTACCTATGAAAATCGCTATACAAATTATCGATATTGCTAAAATGACAAGTTGCGTACTATAAACACTTTTCTTTAAATAGTTAACGGGAATTTCTTGATTATTTAATTCACGTTCCATATCGTTTCCTCACAGCCCCAATTTATTTCTTAACTCCTGTTCCCATGAAAGTACTCCTGTATTTTCAATTTGCTCACGATCAGTTAAACAATAATCTTCAAATGATAAACCACAAATATTACAGCAGTTTGCTAGTTTATTATTTAAAATTTCATCAAAAAAAGAAAGATATTTTTCTCGATAACAAGTAGTGGAAGAAAGAAAATCAATCATCGATTTCAGCTTGAAATATTTTACTTTTTTCCTCTCTTTAATTAATTCTTGAATTGATTCATAAAACTCATAATTTAATTGTTCTTTATACAAGTTTTCGTCTACAATTACATTATTTTTGACCATTTCAGCATAGAACACTGTCCACTGAATTTCACTAAATTGAAAAACTGTTTTCCAATTTAATAATAAATTCTCATTCAATTTTATCGGATTATCTTCTAATTTTCTTAAATACGATATAAATGACTCAACTTGATTTACTGAAAGTATTTCGTCATCAATTAGTCTTAATGGTAATTCGTGGTCTTCTTCAGCTACAAGTAAAATTGCTATACTTGCCTCACCATCACGACCAGCACGCCCTATTTCTTGGAGATAATTTTCAATATTCGTCGGATATTGATAATGTATCACGAATCTTACATTCGGTTTATTTATCCCCATTCCAAAAGCACTTGTACATACAATTATATCAATTTGATTTTGAATAAATTGTTGTTGGATTAAGATTCTTTGTTCATGCTCCATCCCACCATGGTAATATGCAACTTTACAATTCAATTTTTCTCTTATGGTATGTGAAATTTTTTCGCATGTAGATCTTGTTCCGCAATAAACAATCCCTGGACCTTTTAATTTAGAAAGATAATCCGTTAATTTATCGATTTTTTGAATTTCTGAATCCACTTGATCAACTTGAATTGCAATATTTTCTCTATTAACAGAGTTAATATACTTATGTACATGTTTTAAATCTAATGTTTCGATTATTTCTTCCCGTACATTTTCACTAGCAGTTGCGGTTAAAGCTAAAACTGTCGGATTGTTTAATTTCTTCTTTATTTCCCCTAAAGTTTTATATTCTGGTCTAAAATCGTGCCCCCATTGAGAAATACAATGTGCCTCATCAATAACAAATAATGATATTTTATGTGCTGAGAGCTTTTGAATTAAAAATTGATTTTGTAGCATTTCAGGAGAAACAAAAATAAATTTATAGCTACTTATATTATTTAATAAATATTTTTTTTGCTCAAAACTTCTAAAACTATTTAATGCAATGACTCGCTTATCTCCAAAGGCCTTTAATTGTTCGACTTGGTCTTCCATTAGTGAAAGTAATGGTGAAACGACCACAACAATTCCAGGTAAAAGTAGCCCAGTTAATTGATATAACAATGACTTTCCACCACCTGTTGGAAGCATCGCTAATACATCATTTGAGCTTAATAAGTCTTTTACGATTTCTTTTTGATTATTCCTAAAGGACTGATAACCAAATTTTTCGAATAAAACTTTATTTAGGTCCATGTAAATCACCCATTCTTGCAAGTGTAATACGAATTTGAAAATAGGATACTTCATTTAATAAATCTTCTTTAACCATTTTCAATTTCCTTGTATTGAGCTCAATAATTTTATTTTTTATGAGACTATATTGAATTGGCGTAATAAATTGTTCAATTGGAAATAACTCGTCACTTAATACACACTCTACGATATGATCTTCAATTGTACTAAGCTTTAAATTACGAATAGATGCTATTTCTTGAATTGTTTTCCCTTCTGCAAATAGACGCTTTGTTTCAATCGAAGTATTTGTTATATTTGTACTTTTTTCACCTTGAACAAATTTACTTAGAAAAGGGTAATCAAGTTTATTTTCAATTAAATTAGTGAGAATTTGGTGCAATATGTTGATTGATTTAATATAGATCGTCTCGACACTTTCATTATTTTCAGATGCTATTTGTTCTAGTGTCATTCCATAAGCATTAGCTCCAGATAAACGCTTTACAAATAGCAATGCATCATCATCACTTAAATTCATTAAAGTCTTATGTAGGTCTTCATAAAAACAATTAACTAATTCAGTTTTTTTACCACCAAAATTTAGAATCACATTTTTTACCCATTCTTGGATATCATAATCTTGATTAACAGCTCTAAAATACTTTTGATTCATATTTAAGTTTGAAATTGTTTGAAAGAACAACGAAAATCTTTTCCAAAAATTTTTTTGAATACTAGAAAACCTTAGTCCATTTATAAATGTGAATTCTTTGAACTGTAAATTTTGATTTTCTATATAAGCTAGCCCATTTTTATTTAATAAATATGTATTTTTATGTTCAGATGCTTTTATATACCCTATATTTTCTAAACCATTTATTATGTTTTGCATAGTCTGTTGAGTAAGGAATGGGAATAGGCCGAAAAATGATGTTACATTGTAAAAATGAGAATCTTGAATAATTTGAGCACTTTGTTTACCTTTTAATAAATACAAAATACCTTGTACAGTTCGCTCGCCATTATATCGATGAATTAAAAAAAGTATGATTTCTTCCAATATTGATCGTTTAGACATTGTATACCTCACGGATATATTTATTAACAATAATATATTTGAATATTTTTTCAAATAATAAATAGTAGTACAAAAATATTTGTGCATTTTTTTTAAATAGTTATTATTTATTCTAGCTTATCATATGTATCAACAACCGAACCATTTTTTACGTATAAAAATCATTATTTATTTTATTTGAGATTTCATCATTTCTCGTTTTTTTCAAAACCTTGTACAATTATATTGAAAAGTTTTGGAAACCGTTTTAAAATGTTTACAGGTACATTACAAAAAAAAGTATCTGTAACAAAAACAGGGAATAATTTGGGAGGTCAATACAATGGCAAAATATACAATCGTTGATAAAGACACTTGTATCGCATGTGGCGCTTGTGGCGCAGCTGCACCTGATATCTATGACTATGATGATGAAGGGATCGCATACGTTACTCTAGATGATAACCAAGGAATCGTTGAAATTCCAGACGTTTTAGTTGATGACATGATGGATGCATTCGAAGGTTGTCCAACAGATTCAATCAAAGTTGCTGACGAATCTTTCGATGGCGACGCTTTAAAATTCGAATAGTAAAAACTGCGACGAATTAATTTCGTCGCTTTTTTTATTTAACAATTTAATGATAAAGTATAAATCCAAAGACTTCGGACTGTATGCTTTAATGAAAGACGCGAGCAAGATATTAGCCCGAATAAAGTTTAAAAAACAAAAAGTGTCTACTAAATTTAGTAGACACTTTAATATATTTATACGTTATGAACGTTCATTCTTTGAGTTAACCAAACTTTTAATTTAGGGTATAATACTAAGGTTATCACCATAATTAAAATTCCTTTTAACAAGTTAAATGGAATAATTGACACAACAATTACTTTATTTGGTAGTGGATAATGCATGAAATGTGCATATGCAGGTAATAGCACAAAATAATTCAAAATACTTAAAACTACAGTCATTGCGATCGTGCCTACAATTAATCCTATCGTTAATCCCTTTATAGTGCGATATTTACGAAAGAAATACGAAGCAGGTAAAATATATACTACCCCTGCAATAAAGTTAGCTAACTCTCCAAGTCCGACTGTCGTAGTACCTTTAATTGCAATATGAAGGATGTTTTTTATTAAAACTACAGCAATTCCAGCAAATGGACCAAAAACGATTGCTCCAATTAATGCGGGAAGCTCGCTAAAATCTAGTTTAAGCCAATCTGGAAAAATCGGAATTGGGAATTCGATCAACATTAGTAGATATGAAATACTACTAAGCATTGCTACGATCACCATTATATTTACTTTGTTACGTTGTTGCATTTACCTCTCTCCTTTTTCCCGATCATATCAAGAAAAATGAAAGGTTCGCTTAAGTAGCGTACTATTTGCAAATAGCTTTATAAGTTCAAATCAAAATAAGAAAACTAATTTAAAATTATGCAAATAAAATAAAATCCCCTATTTATAGAAATAGGGGAGAATTTTCAGCACGCCAAATAAGCGTTCAAAAAGATAAATTTTTTGAACTTGCGAACCTCCATCTTCTCCCATCCAGACTATACTGTCGGCTCTAGAATCGCACTAGATCCTGCCCAAAAATCAGGCTCGCGGGCTTATAAGCAATGCTTAATTACCGCCGGTGGGGAATCTCACCCCGCCCCGAAGATAGATCGTATATTAATTTACATTTTTAATGTTACTAAATTAAATACAGTTTGTAAATAAAAAAATCTACCTACTCAATTAGAGCATTTCGTAGGTTTTCTTGGCAAAAATTTACCAATGTGTAATCGTTTTGATCGTGTGCATATACCAAAAGTACAATTGTTGTAAAAATCGCTTTAAACTGCGCAAGTTTCTTTGAAGCTTCAGACACTTTACCATAAATTGCATAAAAAGACTCTCTCTGATCAAACGGAATTAGACTATATACAATTGATAAATCTAATTCACATTTTCCGATATGAGCGTCCCCCCAATCAATTATTCCTTTCAGTTTGTTTTGTTCATTTACGATAATATTTTTAAAATGTAAGTCCCCGTGAACTAGTATCAATGATGTCTCACTCTGAATTTCAACTAAATTTTCAATATAATGGTTAATTTTCTGTTCATCTACAATTAATTTATTCCGTATAGCTTGTTGAACATATTTTTCTAGTTGCGGCTTTCGAAAGTTAATATCTAATCTCCTCAGCTCATCGTACGGTAGTTTAATTTTCGCCAATTCAATTAGATCAATTGAGTGTAGCTGTTTTAAGAAGTTTGCGAGTGGTTCAATCAATGCTATTCTTTCTTCTCTATTCAATCGAATTGGAGGCTTTCCTAAAATATAGCTATAACCTAAAAATGGCCAAGGAAATAGTTTTGAAGGCTTACCATCAAGTACTGGCACGGTTGTATTCATTTCAAATTGATTATGTATTACCGGTAGTAGATTTTTTTCTACGTTTAAGATCTTTACTGCAATTTTTCTACGTGGAAATCTAAGTAAAATTTCATTGTTTAAGCTAAAAACAGTATTATCAAATCCTTCTCCAATTTTTTTAATTTCTTTTATAGTAATTCCAGGGAATTGCTCTTTTACTATTTCTTTCACTAATCCTTCATTCATTACAATTGCCGGATCCCATATGTTAGACATTTCTTTCTCCTTAACAATAAAAATAGAACTTCACATTATAAATGTACTTTACCAAATTTAATAGCAAATTACATTTATATTTGAAGTTCTAAAAACAATCAATAACTTATTAAACTTTAAGGATTTGAAACCATTTTTAATTCGTGAAAGTTTTTATCTAAAACTACTTCCTTTAATTTCTCTCGATTTCCTCCAATAAACAATAGACCAATCGTTAATACAAACACAACTATCAAAAAACACCTTCTAAGAAAATCAACCATTGTATTATTTCCTCCTACCCATGAAATTTGGTTTTCTGACGAGCCCTGTGCATTAGTAGACGATTACCAAGAAAGTTTTTTTAACTTTATAAAGAAAATTTTGTGTTAGGATAGCCTGTTCCTCTTTTTTTGACATTTAAAATGAACTTTCATTCATACCCTTTAACTCTTCTATATGTATAAGAAACTCAGATTACTAGCAAATTGAAATGCTAAAAGATACACTAAATCATTCTATGATTGAAATAATCGATTTATACAAAAAAGTAGCGATTGTTTTGAAAAATTCTACTAAACAATCGCTACTTTTTTATTTATTTTTTATCTGTTCGAAATACAATTGCTCCACGTTCGTATTCTACATCCTTAATCGTTAAACGTGTATTTATTAACCTAGCTAGTGCAAAGAAGTAGTCAGATAGTCGATTCAAATATAAAAATACTGGTAAGTGTATGTTTTCTTGTTTCATCAATGTAACGACTGTTCGTTCTGCACGTCTAGTAACTGCTCTTGCTTGATGGATGATCGCAGCAGGTTTTGATCCACCAGGTAAAATAAATCGTTGTAATGGTGGTGTTGCTTCCATATACTCATCGATTAAAGTTTCAAGTTCTTCAACCATTTTCTCAGTCGTTTTAAACGGTATACTGTCCTTAACGACTGCTAAGTCACCACCACAATCAAATAATTCATGTTGTATTTTTTGTAGTGCATTGTATAAATCTCTTGTATCTTCATGATCTAAATAAGTCATTGCGTACCCAACGATTGTATTTACTTCGTCAATTGTACCGTAAGACTCAACTCTTAAATCATCTTTATCAACTCGTTTACCTACTAAACTCGTTTGACCTTTATCCCCAGTTTTTGTATAAATTTTCATGAAAAACCTCTCCTTTTTTCAATATAAATTTAAGTTAAATTACATTACTCTTATATATAATGACTTTTTTATTTGTTTCAGGGTTATCTAAAATTTGAAAAGAAGTATCATATAGGCCTTTTAATATGTCTTCAGTTAAAACTGAGTTTGTTTTTCCCTCAATATAAATTTTGCCGTCTTTTAAACCTAATAGTCGATCACAATAAAGACTTGCTAAATTTAAATCATGGAAGACAGTTACAACAGTTTTATTCTCATTTTTTTGTAATTCCTTTAACATGTCCAAAATTTTAATTGTATGCATCAAGTCTAAATGGTTACTTGGTTCATCTAAAAAAATGTATGGGGTATCTTGTGCAAAGCATTGGGCAAGAAATACTCTTTGCCTTTCACCACCGCTAATTTCATTGATTAAGCTCTTCTCCATCTTATTAGTACCTGTCATTGACATTGCGCTTCTAACGGCTGTTTCGTCATGATCTGTCCAACTAGGAAAAAAAGAAGAAGAGTGGGCTAGTCGCCCTAATTTCACGGTTTCTTTTACCTCATATGAAAATGTATAGGAATTTTGTTGAGACAACACAGCAATCTTTTTAGCTATTTGTTTATTAGACATACTAGAAACTAATTCTCCATCTAACTTAACATTTCCTTTAGAAGGTTTAAAAAGTCCACATAGAATATTTAAAAATGTAGACTTCCCACTTCCGTTAGGTCCAATAATCCCTAGCCATTCTCCTTGATTGATCGAATAGGTGAGTCCATCCAAATCTGTATGAATTCCATCATATGAATATGAGATATCTTGACTTTTAATCATACTTTTCCTCTATTTCTTTTCAGTGATAGTAATATAAACGCAAACATTGGAGCACCTATTAAGGACGTAATTACTCCAATTGGTAATTCTCGAGGCGCGAGTACTACTCTCGATAAAATATCGGAACCTATTAAAAATATGGCTCCATTTATCATTGATAATGGCAGTAATTTTTTATGTAGTGGACCAACTAGCTGTCTAGTAAAATGCGGAACAACTAACCCTACAAACCCAATTGTTCCAGATACCGCTACAGCTGCACCAGATAAAATACTTCCTGTTAGCAAAATTAGATAAGTAGATTTTTTCACATCAATACCTATATGCTTTGCATTTGTACTACCAAATGTCATCGCATCTAGATGTCTATTTTGACTAAATAAAATCAAAAATGAAACAATTAAAAATGGTAGTAAACTTAAAGAATACTGAATACCTCTACTTCCAATATTCCCCATTAACCAGCCGATTACTGCACGTAATTCATTATTCGAAAATGTGATAAATAATGATAACAATGCAGAACAAAATGAACTGATTATGATTCCACCTAATATGATTGTTTCGACATTTAAAGAGCGATCTAATTTTCTTACAAATAATAATAAGATTAAAAGTGTACCAAAACCAAATAAAATACTAACTACTGGTAAAGTAAAGTAAGTAACAATCGGTAAACTTATTTGAAAAAATAAAACAAACACTGCTCCTACAGATGCGCCCGAAGAAACACCTAATGTAAAAGGATCGGCTAATGGATTTTTAAGTATACCTTGAAACGCGACTCCAGCTAATGAAAGACACGCTCCTACTAATCCAGCTAACAAAACTCTTGGCACACGGATATTCATAACAATTGTTTGAATATCTGCTGGAACATAATTAGTTTTAAATATATCATCAGAAAAGCTAGAAATGATAGAAGAAAAGGGAATCGATGTAGAACCAATCGAAACCCCTAAAATAAATAGAAAAATTAATAAAATAATTGGAAAGATAAAGATTAAATATGTATTATTTAAAAAGCTCTGGGTAAACCGCCTTTGCAATTGCTTCGACTCCCTCTGCAAGTCTTGGACCTGGTCTAGATGTTGTATCTGCATTAATATCATATACTCGTTTATTTTTGATTGCGCTTACTGTTTGCCAGTTCTTTCTAGCTATAATCGTTTTTTCTAGGTTTGGAGTAAAATCACCATAAGTAGTCAAAATTACGTCTGGGTTTGCTTTTATTGCTGATTCCTCACTGTACTGTACCCAACCTTTTTGATTTTCAGCTATATTTTTAGCATGAATCATCGAAATCATTTCATCTAGAAAAGTACCTTTGCCTGCTGTATATATTTCTGGTGGACCTGATATTTCAAGCCAAACCTTTGGATTTGTACCTGCTTTAGCTGTTTTTTTGCTAATTTCATCTAATTTTGTTTTCATTCCACTTACTACTTTTTTAGATTGCTTAGTTTTACCTGTGATTTCTCCAACTTGTAAAATTGTATCATATACATCATTAATAGTTGCAGCATTTTTAACGACAAACACATTGATTCCTGCTTGTTTTAATTGCTCTAAGCCATCTGCAGAAATTCCTAAACTTGATTCATGAGCTAATACTAAATCAGGTTTTAGAGAAATAATTTTTTCAACATTGTAAGTCATGTCAGCATTGTTTCCGCCAACTTTATCAATGTTTTTTACTTCCTTTGGATAATTATCAAAATCAGTTACTCCAACGACCTCTTTCCCTTCTCCAATAGAGTAAAGGATTTCTGTGTTACTTGGAATTAGTGAAACGATTCTTTTAGGTGCTTCTTTTAACGTAACTTCTTTTTTCGTAGCATCTTTAACAGTCATTGGAAAAGTTGCTTGTTCATCTGTACCTACATTCGATTTTTTTGGTGTCGTATCATTAGTACAACCAAATAAACCTAAACACAATAAAATCATGATAAAACTAGCTAAAAACTTCTTCATTTGAATCCTCCTAAAATTTTGGAAAGCATAAAAAAAACCCCATTCATTTTGAACGGGGCTGAAACAACATACATATACAAGAAGTCTTGCAACTGCTGCTTCAAACTCTTACTCCCCGAAGAATTGAACAAGGATGACTTTAGCAGGTCTACTGACTTTGCTTCAACCTACTCCGTCCTTCCCATTCTTTCGAACAGTGGATAGCCGTTTCGTCCACATTACAGTTGCGGGGACAGTTCTGGATTGTAACCAGATTCCCTTTTAAGCAATACTTGCACTAAACTCATCAATATTTCATTAATTCAATCGTAAGATATATTGAGTAAGAATTCAATTATTTTATTTATATTTTGTTGTGTAAAATACTATATTTCAATTATTTATCCAGGTGAGAACAGTCCAAACATAACTTTATTTAACTTGAAGTTTAGAAACTAAAATCTCAGGAAAATGTTTTATATGAAACAAGATTACTCTACATCTTTTTCGTTCATTCGTAAATCATGAGGGATTTTCACTTTAAATGTCGTTCCATGTCCAATCTCACTTGAAACCTTGATTGATCCACCATGAGCATTGACAATATTTTTAACAATTGCTAACCCTAAACCAGTACCGCTCCTACCTCTAGTACGAGCTTTATCGGCCTTATAAAAACGTTCAAACACAAATGGTAAATCTTCACTTGAAATCCCTGCACCCGAATCAATGAAACTAAATATTGTCGATGTTTCATTTTGACTTACAGATACAATTATTCTGCCATTTTCATTTGTATGTCTAATAGCATTATCAATTAAATTAGTAAAAACTTGCTCCATTCGATCTTCATCGATATATACATCTACATGTGGAACATTATCGATTTCACCAAATAGCTTAATATTTTTTTCTTTTGCTAGCCCTTTGAACTTACGTAAAATTCGATCTACAAATTGAATCAATGGGACATGATCTCGATTCAATTCAGTAAAACCATTTTCCATTCTTGCTAAATCTAACAAATCATTTACTAATCTACCCATTCGAAGTGACTCATCATAAATAATTTGTGACAACTCTTGCATTTCTTCTTTAGATTCTGCTACACCATCTACAATCGCTTCGCTATAGCCCTGTAGTAAAGAAATAGGAGTACGTAACTCATGAGAGACATGAGCTATAAAATCCTTTCTCATCTTCTCCAAACGCCTTTGTTCTGTCACGTCTCGGATTACAGCTACAACGCCTCTTATATTTGTCTGATTATAAAGTGGTGACATTAAAACTTGCCAATTACCTTGATCAAAATTTAATTCAATAAATTGCTTTTTCTCACTTACAACAACTAATTCAAATAAATCTAGTAATTCCTTCGTTAAAACGAGTGACGAGGTTTCTTCTTCAAAATAATCATCATTAAGCATTTTTAAAAAGCGTTCTGCCGGTGGATTTGTTGTTATAATTCGTCCTTCATTATCGATTGAAATAACGCCATCTACCATACTTGTAATTATATTAGAAACCTTTTCTTTCTCTTGCTTTAATGCATTCATATTAAAATTTAATTGTTTACTCATTTTATTAAATGAATAGGCTAGCTCTCCAATTTCATCACTAGAATGAATTGGCACTTTCACATTAAAATTACCCGAAGTCATACTACCCACAACTTCTTTCATCTTTCTTAACGGTGCTGTAATTTTTGATGAAAGGAAAAAAGAGAAAAATGTTGTTAATACGATTCCAATTGATGCAGCGAGCAAAACAAAATTAGTTGTTTGGTGAATCATTACTTTAACAGGTTGCAATGTTTGGTAAACAAATACAGCTCCATTTTTTGCATTAGCATTTAACGGCACACCAACAACTAATTTTTCCCTTTCACTATTTTCACCGTAGACTAGTCTTTTACTAACCTCTTTATCTTTAGTTAGTGTTTGGTCTAATACATCATCATTTTGTATTTCTTTAAAAGGTAAATCTTGTATTCCATATGTATTGTTTGAATACCACGGTTTTTGACCATCAATCGAAATAATTACTCTTGAATACCTACTCACAATATTATTTGATAAATATTCAATATTTGAAATTGGTTGGCCATTTTCAATTAATTGTGCAATTTTTGAAGCGTCATCCTTCATATTTTGTACTTGAAGGTCAATATAAAATTTTTCAAAAAAACCTATTAAGACAAATGTCAGAAAGGATAACACAAGAGATACTAATAATATAATTGTAAGCCAAAGCTTTCCAACTAAACTTCTTAGAATCATTACTCCTGACCTACTTCAAATTTGTAACCCACGCCCCATACTGTGACAATCATTTTTGCAGCATCTTCAGAGCTCTTACTTAATTTTTCTCGAAGTCGTTTGACATGTGTATCAACTGTTCGTAAATCCCCAAAAAAATCGTACTGCCATACAGATTTTAACAATGTTTCTCGATCAAAAACTTTCTCAGGTGACTTCGCTAAAAATAATAATAACTCATATTCTTTTGGCGTTAAGCTTATATCTTCACCAGCTACAATTACTTTATGAGCATCATTATCGATCGTTAAATGCGGAAACACTACTATGTCTTTTGCAGAAGTATTATCAGAAGTAAATACCGGTACTGGAGAAGCACGTCTTAATAGAGCCTTTACTCGAAGTACTACTTCACGTGGACTAAAAGGTTTAACGATATAGTCATCCGTACCAACTTCAAAACCTTGAACACGATTTGTTTCTTCACCTTTAGCCGTTAGCATGATGACTGGCGTTGTTTTAGTTTTTCGTAATTCCCTACAAACTTCAACTCCATCAATTTTTGGCATCATTAAATCTAGTACAATCAATGAATATTCATTCTTTAATGCTAAATTTAAAGCATCTTCACCATTATCAGCTTCATCAATACTATATCCATCACGTTCCAAATACATTTTTAATAATCGTCTAATACGATCTTCATCATCTGCTATTAATATTTTTATATTTTGTTCCATGCTTATAACCCCCTCTTCATAATTTTACATAATAAAAATCGTATATTCTAGTACAATTTGTGAACATTTTTACATAATTCTTTGAATTTATTATTTCCATAAATTAGTGAAAAAATCCAGAATCGAGCAGCGAAGAACTTAGGAAATTGTTTATAAATCTTTCTTTTCTTAACGTAGAAAAACCCCCGACACGGAAAATTCATTTCCTTTACGGGGGTTTTTAGCACATCTTTTTAATTATGCGTATGAGTGTAAACCTGCAATGATTAAGTTAACTGCAATCAAATTAAACATAATAATCGCAAATCCGATAACAGCTAGCCATGCAGATTTTTCACCTTGCCAGTTTCGTTTGAAACGAAGATGTAGGAAAACTGCATAGAATAACCAAGTTATTAATGCCCAGTCTTCCTTTGGATCCCAACTCCATAATTTCGTCCAAGCAATTTGAGCCCAAATCATGGCGAAGATTAGTCCACCAAGAGTGAATACTGGAAAACCAATCGCAACAGCACGGTATCCGATTTCATCTAATAATTCACTATCTACCTTCTGAACAAAAGGCTGTAAAAATGCTCCAATTCGTTTTCTAAGGATTAAACGAATAATTGCATATAATGCTGCACCTGCAAAAATTGACCAAATTACTGTGTTCAATTTTTTAGCATTCACCATAGCTGGCATTTCTGCAAGAGCTTCAAATTTACCTTCTGTTTTTAATTCACCTTTATGAGGTCCTACTAGTGAAGGAAGATTATAAACCATATCTTCTTGAACTTTATCTTTATTGATCCAAGTATACTTTGCTTCGTAGCCTGATGCAGTAAATGCCGTTGAAATAACGATAAAACCAACAACTGTTACTAAGAAGTACAAAACAGCTTCTAACCAAAATGTTTTCTTATTTGAAACTTTTTGATTGATATTTTTAATTAAATAAATTAGACCTGTAATAAAACTAATAGCTAAAATAGCTTCTCCTAATGCCGCAGTCGTTACATGAATGTATAACCAATAACTTTTTAAAGAAGGAACTAATGGCTTAACTTCGTGTGGAAATACTGTTGCATAAGCAATGATAATAATCGACAATGGTAATGCGAAAAGTCCGATTATATTTAAGCGATACATGAAATAAATCATAATAAACGCAAAAATCAACATCATCCCAAAGAATGTAATAAATTCAAATAGATTACTAACAGGTGCGTGTCCTGCTGCAATCCATCTAGTAACAAAATAAGTAAGTTGTGATAAAAATCCAATAATCGTTACAGAAATACCAATAGTACCCCATTTATTAGGACCATTATCATTTGTTTTCATCGAGCCGCCAAAAAAGAAAGTAGCTACAATATAACAAATAAACGCGGTAAATAAAAAATTACTACTTAGCTCGTACATATTTTCCCCCTAATTAAACGCTTTTCTCAGCTTGTTGATCAATAGGAACTTCAATCTTTGTGTCTCCCAACACTTTCTTCAACTCTTGCTTTAATCCATAATAGTTTTTATTCGTAAATGCCGCTATCCAAATTTCCCCATCTTGATTTTGGATCCAAATACGACGATGGTACCAATACATACCTTGTATAACACCAATCATAAAGATTGCTCCACCAAGTGCTAGTAACCATAGTGTTAAATCTTTTCGAACAGTTAATCCAGTTGAATCTTTTGTTTCAATACCAGCAAATGACATCTTAAACTTATTTTCCCCATTTGGTTCAATATTTTGCTTAATTGCAACGAATGCTACTTCACCTTTTGGCGTTTTTGGTGTTGTCATTTTAAATACAAATGCTGGGTTGTCTGGCTTTCTTGTTTTCGTATCAGGTTGACCATCAGAGTTAAAATAAAAATCAGGAAAATAATTTTTAAGTTCTACTTTATATCCATTTTTCAAATCATAAAATTGTTTTGGATTTTGTAAATCCACTTTAATTGGACCTAATTTTTCTCCTGTTTGTTTATTTTGTAATGTAAATAAAAATGCACTAAACTCTCCAATTCGATAGTCTACTTGATATAGTGCAAAGTTTTGAAACTTTAGAGGCTCATTTACTTTAATACTATAATCTTTTACTTTTTTAAGTTTTGGGTCTTCCCCAGGTATTAAATTACCTTGTCTTTTATATAGCGTAACATCAGCCTGATAGTTTTTTGGAATTTTGTCATTTCCATAACGCTCAATAGCTTTTTTATAGATTTTACTTTCTTTATTTTTATCGTAAGTTTCCATATGGAAATCTTTTAATTTAATATAATAGTTTTGATTTGTACCAACTACAGGTTTTAATTCACCTTCTTGAACCCATAAAGCCTTGTCCATGTACATTCCTGGAACATATCTCAACATAACTGCTATCAAAAAGATAATTAAACCAATGTGGTTTACATATGGACCCCAACGAGAGAAGCGACCTTTTTCAGCTAAAATATTGCCATTTTCTTCTCGAATTTTATATCCTCTTTTTTGCAACTTAACTTTAGCTTTTTCAATTTCTTCTGGAATATTATCAACTCTACTAATTCCAAACATTTTTTGTCTTTGTAAAAAGTTTGGGTGTCTAGTAACCGTTTGTTTGTTGAGCGCTTTATAGAGTGGTAAAATTCGATCTAAACTACAAATTACAAGTGAGATCCCAATCGATGCGACTAATAGCATAAACCACCAAGAGCTAAAAGTATTATCTAATCCAATTGCATCGTAAATCTTACCAAAAATACCATATTCGTCTTGATAAAACGTTGTTGGATTCGCAGTTGGCGGTAGTAAATCTCGTTGCGGAAAAATAGTACCTAGTGCTGCTGCTACTAGAGTTATAATTATTATGATGACTGCTACCTTTACGGATGAGAAAAAAGTCCAAACTTTATCGATAATTGTTTGATTATTAACGATTGACCTTCTAGCAGTACCTTCATAGCGCATATCAAGTAATTCTGTTGCACCTTCATCTTGAGGTTTACCACACGATTCACATATTACAGTACCTACATGATTAAGATGACCACATTCACATTTAAAAGTCTCCATATTATTTCCCCTAACTAATGCTCACTCATCATTTTGGCAATATTTCTTTAATATAACTTTCAAAAGAACTCGGCGTCATTTGTCCAGTTACGATTCGTTTAATGGTCCCATCAGGACTTACAAAAAATGATGTTGGTAAAGGATTCACACCATATATATTTAAAACCTCTTGATCTTTATCAATTCCAACTGGAAACTTAAGTTTATAATCGCTTACAAATCTTTCTACAGAAAATTTCGATTCATCTGCGTTCATAGCAAGTAATTCAATACCTTTGTCCTTGTATTTTGAGTAGATTTCGTTCATAAAAGGCATTTCACGCTTACATGGTTCGCACCATGTTCCCCAAAAATTAACGATTACACCTTTTCCTTTTTCACCTGAAAGAGTATATTGTTTTCCAGTATTTAGCTCCTTCATTGCAAAGTTTGGTGCTTTACTTCCTTTTGTAATTACTTCATCATCCTTAAAGAAATTTATGTAAAAAGTATACCCAATTGCACAAAGCAAAACTAATAAGATAATTGTTCGTATTAACGTCCTATTTTTCTTCATATATACAGTTCCCCCCATATGATAGAATATCATTATTTCCTATTCTTGAATAGAATTTTGATATGTTTCAAAAAAGACTAAATTTTCAATTTTTTATACTAGATTAATCATTTTTAAAGAAAAGAAAAAACTCGGTATTTACCGAGTCAGTGTGAAGACATAAGTCCAAATATATGATATCAGACTGATATAAACACAGTCTTGTCAAAATGCCAGCCATATAAGCAGTTAGCTTGTAAAAGGGATGCCATTCGAAAAGGAACGCGTTATCAACAGTCTGACTCGGCATTAGCGAGGCTTAGCTGAAGCCATTGCTCTTATTTTTTTTACTTCATGAGGTGAAAGTTCTCTTGCATCACCAGGAGTTAATCCAGTTAAATCTAAAAATGCATATCGCTCACGTTTTAATTTCATAACTGGTGATCCAATCGCTTCAAGCATTCTCTTAACTTGACGGTTTCTACCTTCATGAATGATTAGTCTAATAATTGCAGTATTTTTGCCTTTATCAAGCGAAATCATCTTAACTTGAGCAGGAGCAGTTTTCCCATCCTCAAGCATAATTCCTCTTTCTAACTTACGCAATCCCTCCTTAGTAGGGATCCCCTTTACTTTTGCAATATATTCTTTATCTATTTCATATTTTGGATGTTGAAGTAAATTTGAAAATTCTCCATCATTTGTTAGTAAAATAATACCTGATGTATCAAAATCCAATCTACCAATTGGATAAATACGTTGTTTAATCATTGGAAAAAAGTCTGTTACAACTTTTCTACCTTTATCATCTGACACACTTGATATTACGCCTGATGGTTTATATAAAAGGAAGTAAACTGGCTCTTCTTTATCAATAGGAATCTCTTCCACTTCAACACGATCATTACCGCTCACTTTTACACCTAACTCAGTAACAACCTGACCATTTACTTTTACTTTACCTTCTTTAATTAACTCTTCTGCTTTACGACGAGAAGCAATTCCTGCCCTAGCAATAACTTTCTGTAATCTTTCCATTCGATCATTTCACCTCTTCAACCATCATACAGATTTATACAATTGAAAACAAGTAGAAAAGAAAAGGAATTAGCTTTTAAAAGGAAACGAACAAAAAAATAAAACAAAAATCTAATACTTTACTGCATTTTATCTGAGTCGATTCCACTGACCTTCTACTCATATTTTCAAAAATCTATCATATAATTTACTAGATTTGCAGAAATGAGGTAATAGAAATGAATTTAACTTTAAAACACCCTTCCGCATTTGATCGCTCAAAAATAATAACGCCAGGTAGTGTACTGATTACTAAAAAACATGAAACAATCTACATGCTTGTTTTTGAAGAAAATGAAGATGACTTCCCATATGTACTTATTTCACTATCAGATGCTAAACTAGTCCAAAATTATGACATTATGCCAACATTAGGTGATATAGAAGATTGGATTGGTGAAATCACGTTAGTTACACAAAAAAATAAACTTTCTATTACAATTCAAGCAAATTACTAGTTTGCTGTTTAATCTATTAAAATTCCGTCAATAATATAATAAGTAAAAATGAAAAAGGAGCTTACTATATGAATTATTCCTTTAATCCTGCCATAAAATATAATTCAGTCGGTTCGTTTAAATTAGGCGATGTTTTTTTTACATCAGATAAACCTGCAAAAGCATACAAATTAATCTATGACTCTACAGAAACGAATTATCCATACATATTACTTTGCCTCGATGATGCAATCTCAATCCAAAGCTTTGATGACATTCCAACAATTGAAGATATTGAAGAAAACATCGGATCAATCAAGTTTACTGTCCCTAAAGAAAAATTACTTCTTGTGATAAATTAACTAACAATATCCAATAAGACCGATAGATTAGTAAAAAAGAAACGTTATCGATTTAGGTGACGTTTTTTTGCTGTTTAATAAAGAACATTGATCAGCGATGTTTCTAAAGATAAATGAAGCTCTATGAGGTTAATTACCTCTTTCTTTAGCGCACCTGCAGGGTAAACTGAACTATACCGACAAAATGATTGGACTTTTAATCCAAAATCAAAAGCATTTTAATGATTTTTAATAGATTTAAGCTTTATGATCAATTTTCAATCGATTTCACTGTCATTTCATTTCATTATTGTAAGTTTAGCTCGCATTTATTAATGATTCATTGGCTTATTTGCAGTTTATCAAAATATATTTGCAGATTTGGCTTTTTTATTTGCAGTTTCCGTCATTTTATTTGCATTTCTACCATTTTTATTTGCAGCTCGGCTTTTTTATTTGCAGTTTCCACCATTTTATTTGCAGTTCTTCCATTTTTATTTGCAGCTCGGCTTTTTTATTTGTAGTTTCCACCATTTTATTTACAGTTCTTCCATTTTTATTTGCAGCTCGGCTTTTTTATTTGCAGTTTCCGCCATTTCATTTGCAGTTCTACCTTTTTTATCCACAGTTCGGCTGTAGGCATAACAATCTTTTATCAAAAGTAAAAAAACGTCATCAATTTAGATGACGTTTTTCATATTAAGCAAATACACTCTCTAATGTTTCGTCAGATTGCTCGCTCCAATATTTCAACCATTTTTTTGCGCCTTCAAGGTCGTGAAGTTTCGCTTGGCCGCATTGAAGTTCGTTCGCAGCTGGTACTTCTTCTACTTGTAATCCTAGTTCAGCTGTTTTACGTAATAATGTGATTACTTCTGAAATTGTTGGTGTACCAGCAATAATTAAGTAAAATCCAGTTTGGCATCCCATAGGAGATAAATCGATAATTTTAAAAGGGTCTCCAGCAGGTACTGCTTCTCGGACATTTAATGCTAATAAGTGCTCTAAAGTGTGGATTGTAGCAGGTTGCAGAGCTTGCTTATTCGGTTGGCAAAAACGAATATCATATTTTGTTACAACTCCGTCTGTTCCAACTGCATGTGTACCACAATGTCTAATATAAGGTGCTACTACTTTTGTGTGATCTAATTCAAAGCTTTCTACTGATGGCATAATCTATTTCCTCCTAAATTTCTTCTCTCTATTTTTTTGTAGCTTCAACGATCCATACAAAATCATTATATTGTTCGAATTTCACATCAAACCCATTTTTTTCAAAATGAGAACGAACAACTGGAATTAATGGATAGTATTCTCTTTTTAAATCGTCTCTTAAATTGATAAAATTTGCCTGTTCTGCTTTTGTAATTTCGTTTTTATATTCGTTTTCAGTTAAAAACATTGTATCTGCAAATACAATTTTCCCACCCGAATTCAATAATGAGCTATATATTTTAATAGCTTCATATTTTTCAAGATCAGTTAGATGATGAAATACATATGAACTAACAATTGTATCAATTTGTACTTGTGGTTTTGGAAAATCAATTAAATCTCCATCGTGAATTGTAATAGTTTCTCCTAATTTTTTTGAAGCGATAATTCTCATTTCAGGAGATGGTTCGATTGGAAATACAGTTTTTCCTGCATCAAAAAGTAATTTTGTTAAATTGCCTGTTCCTATTCCAAATTCAAGAATACTATTTCCACTTCTTTTAACAATTTCACCTAGTATTTCATCATAACGTCGAAATGCTTCTTTATATTCTGGGTCATGGCCTTGAACAAAAGAATCGTAACTATCTGCCCAACCAGTAAAAACATCTAAAAACTCTCTACCCATTTATCTCACCTTTGATGTTTGAAATATTAATGCTTGTTCTAGGTCTTCAATTAAATCTTCAATATCTTCTAAACCGATTGATAATCGAATTAATTCATCAGAAATTCCTGAAGCAATTCGTTTTTCCCTTGGAATCGATGCATGCGTCATTTTTGAAGGAATTCCTACAAGACTCTCAACTGCTCCTAAACTTTCTGCTAAAGTGAACCACTTTAACTTGCCTACAAATTCTTCTGGATCTAGACCTTCTTTTAATTCAAAAGATAACATGCCACCAAAACCACTGCTTTGTTGTTTTGCTAATTCATGATTTGGGTGAGTCGATAATCCAGGATAGAAAACTTTATTTACATTTGGATGATTCGTTAAGAAATTGACAATTACTTCAGTATTTCTTTCATGCTCTTCCATTCTGATTCCAAGTGTTTTAATACCACGTTGTAGGATCCAACTATCGTTTGGACCTAAAACTCCACCAATTGAATTTTGGTAAAATGCTAATTCTTCTGCAAGGTCTTCTCTATTCGTTACAGCAAGACCCGCTACTACGTCACTATGTCCTCCAAGGTACTTAGTACCACTATGAACAACAATATCAGCACCTAATGTAAGTGGTTGTTGCCAGTATGGAGTAGCAAACGTATTATCTACAATCGTTATCAATTCATATTCATTCGCAAGTTTAGCAATTGCTTTAATATCAGTAATTTTTAATAATGGATTACTAGGTGACTCAATAAAAATCGCTTTTGTATTTGGTGATATAACATTTTCAACTAAAGCGATATTACTTGTATCAACAAATGTAGCTGTTACGCCTAAATTTGATAATACTCTAGTCAGTAAACGGTAAGTACCACCATATACATCATCGCCAACTACTATATGATCACCCGTTTTGAATAGACTAAAAACAGTATGAATTGCCGCCATACCTGAGGCGAAAGCAAATCCTGCAACTCCGTGCTCGATGTCTTTCATTAACTCTTCAAGAGCATGTCGTGTCGGATTGCCTGTTCTGGAATATTCAAAGCCTCTATGCTTGCCAACAGCATCTTGTTTATACGTACTAGTTTGATAAATTGGAACACTAACTGCACCAGTTGTTTCATCTCTACTAATTCCCCCGTGTATTAACGCCGTCTTTTTCTTCATTATTTATCCCTCGCTATATATGTTTTTACTTAAGTATCTTTCACTACTATCTGGGAAAATCGTTACGATTGTACTCCCTGGTTTTGCTTTTTGGGCTTCCTTTAAACTTGCGTATAACGCAGCTCCTGAGGAACTTCCTACTAAAAGTCCTTCATTTATTGCTAGTTCTTTGACTAATCGAAATGCATCCGCATCAAGAACTGTATAAATTTCATCAAAAAGGTTCGTATCTACAAACCCAGGAATGAACTCCATTCCAATTCCTTCAGTGTCATGTGATCCTGGTTCCCCACCGTTTAAAATGGATCCTTCTGGTTCAACAATGACTGTTTTTACACTTTGTAATTTAACTTTTAAATACATCGCTGTTCCAGTAAATGTTCCTCCACTTCCAGCACCTGCAACAAATACATCTATTTTTCCATCAAGCTGGTCAAAAAGCTCTGGACCTAATGTTTTGTAATACGTTCTTGGATTCGCTTCATTACTAAATTGTGAAGGTACAAATGAATTCGGTATTTCTTTTGATAGTTCATTTGCTTTTTTTATAGCACCTGTCATTCCATCTTCTGTAGGTGTGTTTACAATTTTAGCTCCAAGCGCTCTCATTAAAGTTTGTTTTTCTAAACTGAATTTTTCAGGAACGACGAATACAGCATTTACTCCATATTTTATAGCTGCTAATGCTAAACCAATTCCTGTATTACCAGCGGTAGGTTCAATTACTGTACCACCTTTTTCTAATTTACCTTCATTAAATGCACTTTCTAATAATTCCATTCCAAGCCGATCTTTTACACTTCCACCTGGATTACAGAATTCTAACTTTGCAAATAGTTTTGTTCCTTTTGGTAAGGGGAATGTTGTAATTTCAAGCAATGGTGTTGATCCAATCAGCTCGTGTACTGACTTTACAACTTTCATAGTTTCAAACTCCTTTATGTTACAAAAAAGGTTAGTTTCTTCCAATCCATTATATGCAACATGGGTAAAATTGAACGTTGTCTTAATACCAACTATTCTTATTGGTATTATAAGATATTAATACGGAATGCGCAATAAAAAAGTACTTTTATCCCGTTTTATAGGAATTAAAAGTACTTTTTATAGTGATTAAACTGATTCAAGTTGCCTGTTTGTTGCATTAAGAAAAAAACATTGTGACAAAAATGATTGAAAAAATAATACTAATTGCATCTGCAATTAAGCCTACTTTTAAAGCATCTCCCATTTTACGAATGCCCACTGCTCCAAAATAGACTGTTAAAACATATAAAGTCGTATCCGTACTTCCTTGCATAGTCGATGCTAACCTTCCAATAAAAGAATCCGGCCCATAGCTTTTAATTAAATCTGAAGTAATACCTAACGCAGCAGAACCTGATATTGGGCGGATAACGGCAAGCGGAAAAACTTCTGCAGGAATACCTAACGAACTTAATAATGGGCGTAAAAGTTCTACACAAAACTCTAACGCACCAGACGCTCTAAAGATCGAAATAGATACGAGCATTCCGACTAAAAACGGAATGAGTTGAACTGCAATCGTTACTCCTTCTTTTCCGCCTTCTACAAAAGATTCATAAGTAGGTACTTTTTTCCATGTTCCATGTATTAAGATTATTGCGATAATAAATGGAATGATATAAAGAGATACCGCATTCATATATCCCATTTATTTTCTCCCCCTTCGATTTCTCCTACTTGCAAAATAGCTATTTACAGCAAGTCCCCCAATAAAAGAAACAACTTGCGCCAGTATTGTAACACCCACTATTTCAGTCGGATTTGAAGAATGATACGCCATTCTAACTCCGATCACTGTTGTAGGAATTAATGTAATAGCACTCGTATTTAAAGTTAAAAAAGTAATCATCTCATCACTTGCTTCGTTGCTATTTCTATTTAATATTTTTAGTTGTTCCATTGCTTTTATTCCTAGAGGTGTTGCAGCATTCCCTAAGCCAAATAAATTAGCGACCATATTGGACATAATATAACCAAGAGCTGGGTGATTTTTAGGAATTCTCGGAAATAGGAAAGATAAAAAGGGTTGAAATATTTTCGAAAAGATTTTTAATAATCCAGATTCTTCTGCTATGCGCATTAAGCCTAACCAGAAAACAAGAACACTAACTAGTCCAATAATGATGGTGATTGCTTGCTTTCCTCCATCGAATACCGCTTTATTTACTTCGTCCATTGTGCCATTGACAATAGCAAAAATAAAACCAATTATTGTAAGAGCAACCCAAATGATATTAACCATCTGAGTGCTCTCCCATTAAGCTTAATAGAACATCTTTTCCATTTTGGATAATTTCTTTTGTAAATACTTTTACTTTACTATTACTATAAAAAATATTTCGAACCCCGATTTGTTCCCCTTCTAATTCAATAATTGCTTTCCCAACAATTGCACCGTTTGCGATTTTCTTTTTAGTAGGTTTTTGCATTTCGATTGTTATTCTCACCTGATCTCTCTCTTTCTTTTCTAACGGATAAGAGAAATCATTCTTTAAATAAACATGCCCTTTATATTTTTTATTTGTTACTTCCTTTATTCCGCCTTTACTTAATACTTTTGTTAAAGGATATTGACTAAATCCATATTCAAATAATGACATATGATCTTGCCAATCTTGCCCATCATTGAGTGTAACTACGATTAGATCCATACCGTTTTTAGAAGCAGTTGATACAAGTGTTCTTCTTGCTTTTTTAGTAAATCCTGTTTTACCTCCAGTACTATACTTATACATAAAAGTCAGTAATTTATTTTTGTTTTTCCATACATAGTCCCAAGATTCTGCTGTATTTGGCGCACGATGTACTTTCGTCCCAGCAATTTTTGCATATTTAGGATTTTGCATAGCGTATCTAGTTAATAACGCCATATCAAACGCAGATGAGTAATGCTCTTTTCCTTGCTGATCGAGACCCGACGGATTACTAAAATATGTATTACTCATTCCGATTTCTTTTGCTTTTTCGTTCATCATATAAATAAAACCTTCTATGCTTCCTCCAACAGCTTCTGCAATCGCATTAGCAGCATCATTCCCTGACCTAAGCATTAAGCCATACACTAAATCCTCTAGCTTAATTTTTTGTCCAGGTTTTAAATAAATTGACGACCCTTCAGTTTGCACTGCTCTTGAACTAATTGTTACAGTATTTTGCATTTTGCCAGACTCAACAGCTAAAAGCGCAGTCATAATTTTTGTAATACTGGCTATTCTTTCAGAGTCATGCATTTTTTTACCATACAAGATTCGTCCAGTTTTTTGGTCCATCAAAACGGCATTTCTAGCACTAACTCCTCCAAATGCTTTAACATTATTCGTCGGAATTAGAATTCCGATTAAAAATAAGCCAATGATTCCTAATACTAGCCATTTTTTCATCTTTCGCATCAACTCCACAGTTAGTCCTAATTAGTACAAGTTTACGAATTAAACTATAAAAAAATGACTTTTTTTAAGAAAAAAAGTGCTTAAATCCGTTAAGGTATTATCCTTTAGCGAATTTAAGCACTTCATAATGTATGGCATTTAGTAAAATGGTTGCCATTTTAATTGACTAGCATAATCATATCGATAATTGACATCTGGCCAATTAACAATGTTCCAAAAATTTGTAATGTATGCGTCCTTATCAAATTTATATTGTAAATAGTATGCGTGTTCCCAAACATCTAAAACTAGTAAAGGAATTGTATCCCACTGAGTAAATAGTTGATGCTTTTCAGTTTGAAGAATTTCTAAACGATTAGCTCTTGGTGCCCAAACTAAAATTGCCCAACCAACTCCTTCTACTTTTTTAGCAGCTTGTGTAAAATGCTCTTTAAAGTCATCATAACTTCCAAAATCATCTTCAATTTGCTTTAATAGCGCTCCGTGAGGTTGCCCTCCACCTGATTTACTTAAATTATTCCAAAAGATCGTATGCAAATAATGTCCAGACCCATGAAATGCAAGCTCTCTTTCCCAATGCTTAATTAAATCATATTGCTTATTTTTCCGGGACTTTTCTAACTCAATCTCGGCTTTATTTAAACCATCTACATAACTTTTATGGTGCTTATCATGATGTAGCATCATAATTTCTTTTGATATATACGGCTCTAGCGCATTATAAGGATAAGGTAATGGTGGAAGCTCGTGCTTACCAATGCCAACTTTTTCTTCAACGTCCATTACACGATAAGCGTAGCTATCGTCATACTCTTCTTCATTTAATATCGATATTAACCGTTCTTGTATATCGTCAACATCCATACTAATTTCATCTAAAAAAGTATTTTGATCTACATAATGATTCGTTGTTCCCATTCTGTTTAACAATAGTTTAATTTTATATTCTAATAATTCCTTTTCTTGAATATGGTCAAATCTTTCAGCCAGTAACTGTAATACATTTGCACACCAGATTTCGACTTCCCGAAAGTAAGTGACGAGTTCAGATTGATTTAACATCATACACCTCCAACAGAGAAAATAAATTTCTCTTCTACTCTCCATTGTATGACATTAAAATTATAGCTATTACCTGTATTCATGCGATTAACTTAGGTGAATCACATTTATTAGATGATTAATTTGCTTTTTCCAATGCCGTATGATTTTCTGAATAAAACTCCATTTTTAATGAAATCACTTTTTCCAATTCATATACAATCATCATTAAACTGGCTCTTGTTTCAAACTCATCTCTAGATTCTGGTAAAGGCATCTTTCTGAAATCATTCATCATATGATTGAATTCACCTAATAATTCAATTCCTGTCGATTTTTCTTTTAAATAAACACCCGTGTCTTCAAAAAATTCAGCAACAATTTTTGAATGAGGATAATTTAGCTCAACTTTTTTTAATAAAGGAATAATTTGGTTGGCTATTATTTCAAATTGGCGCTCCCTCATCTCAAAATAATTAATATAGTATAAATTCGTTTTTATAAAGCTATTTTCAACTTGTCTATACGCCAATGTTTTAGCAGTATGTAATAGTGCTTTAGTTTCATTTATTAAATCATTTTGTAAATCTTCATCCTTACCTTTCATTTTTAAAGCGATCCCAAGAAGTAACATCTTAAAGTTTTGTTCGATTTTCTTTTGAGATTCAATCATTTTCTTCTCAATACTTGGCATATATGTATTCATAATTAATGCAATCGAGATCCCTACTGCCAATATTTCTACTTGATTTAATAAAAATGAAATTGATTTATCATTTCCTACATAGATTTGTAAAACGATTACTGAGCTTGGAATGATACCTTCTTGTAGTTTTAATGTGACTAATAAAGGAATTGTTAACAGAAAATAAATGACTACTGTCAATGGTGTATAACTCAAAAACTCAAACATCATCCACCCAATTAACATTGCAATAACTGAAGCAACAAACCGTTGGATCGCAACAATAAAAGATCTGCGTTTTGTATTTTGAATACTTAATAAAGTAACTACAGCCGCTGTACTATAATTTTGCAGATGGAGTGTTTCGGCAACCAAGAGGGATATTCCACTACCTATTGCTGTTTTGATTGTCCTTTGTCCTATTGAATACATTTGTTTCATTTCTAATCCTCTTCTCTTACAAAAGAAATTTCAATTGTATTGTAACTTATCCCGTATATAAATTTCTAGAAATATCCAATTTTTTTATTGTTTTAACCCAAAATGAAAAGACTAGAAATTTTTTCTAGTCTTTTGTCTTAAACATACTATTTACATTTAACTATATTCTAATTACTGCTTGTATTGTTGCATTTGTTTTGTTGAGTAATCCGTTTCATAATACTCAAGTTCTTCACGCATCTGTTGAAAAACCTTTTCTAATGACGAAAATAAATCTTGAACAGTACTTGGTACAGCTTTATAAAAAGTAATCGCTTGATTACCTGTGTAAGCTGCACGGCTATTTTCATACCACGCATCATTTTTAGGAGAGAAAAATTCTGCAATGCATCTGTGATAAATTTTATGTAATGTGTTTTCTGCAGTTGCTTTATGAAACTGTCCACTTAATATTTTCTCACACACTTCCTGTGCGTCCTCACAATAAACTGTAATTCTACGCAGTGACGACAGGATTTTCTCTAAGTAGTTACTATCCACTTTTGAATCTTCATGTTGAAATGACGGTAAAGAATTCTTATTTAAAAACAAATTACATTCTAGACCAACAATACCTAATTGATTTCCTACAATTTTTAATTGATGCTCTACCATCTTATTCGACATTTTATTCCCTCCGTTAAATTAGATCGATATTTCAATTTTATTTGAATTTTGTTTCATACTTTTCGCATAACCTACTACTTTATCAAAATCAACACCTTGTAACTCTTTTGAGAATTGATCTAATTCATTAATATATATTCGCTTTCTTCCTCGATAGTCAGGATTTTTAATAATTAATGCAAGTGCAACTATATCGCAAAAATCAACCGAAAGATTTTCATTTTCAAATAATCTAGTTGTTTCCAACGCACTAAATTCTGACAGTTTTTCTTCGAAGAATCTTACATATAAAACAGAAGTTACAATTTTTTGACCATTATATTCATATTCAACTTCAGAGCGATTAAAAAAATCTTCTGAAGTATTTGGCTGAGCCTTTACTAATTCATACCCATGACAATTATAAATTAACAATTCTTTCACCCTCCAAGATTTCCATACTATTAGTTTAACATAGGATAAGGTAATAATTGCAGAATTTTTTAACTAATCTTCCTTTTCAAATTTACTAAAAAACAAGTCTGCTTCTGCTTCTACCTCTTCCATTTTTAAATCTTGTGGTAAAGGTGGTAATTCTTTTATATTTTTTAAACCAAAATAATCTAGAAACTCGGAAGTTGTTCCGTATAAAATTGCACGCCCTGTACCTTCAGCTCGTCCAACTTCTTTTATTAAATATTTTGAGACAAGAGTTTGGATTGGTTTTTCAGTCTTAACTCCACGTATATCTTCAATTTCTGTTCTCGTGATTGGCTGCTGGTATGCAACGATCGCTAAAGTTTCTAATGCTGCTTGTGATAACGAAGAATTCGATGGACTTTCAACTAATTTTTTGAAAAACTCACCATGCTCTCTTTTTGAAGTAAGTTTATATCGATTTGCTAAAATTCTAATCTGTAAACCTCTATTAGGTTGTTCGTATTCTTTTCTTAGGGTTTCAACTAGTTCTAAGACATCTGATTGATTTAGTTCTAGTGTCTCTGATAGCTCCACGATTGATATCCCTTCATCGCCAGCTACAAATAATAAACCTTCTAAAACACCTAATAAATTATTTTCCTGCTCCATTACAAGTACACCTCAGCTTGTTTTTCTTCAAAAACCTCCCGTGATGTTAGAAAAATTTCTGAAAAATTTTGTTCCTGTTCTACGACAATTTCTTTTGTTTTCATTAACTCCAAAATCGCTAAAAATGTTACTACGATACTTTCTTTCTCATTATATGGGAAAAGACTAATGAAATTAGTTCGCTTTTTTTTACCTTTTAAGAAGGTAATTATTTCATCCATTCTTTTTTCAATCGATATTTCTTCACGTACGATTTTAGTTTGTAGTGGCTCTTGTAACTTTTTACGTTTAAAAAGCTTTTGGAGAGCACCAAACATATCATAAATCGTTACATCCGTCGGCATCACAATATCTTCTGGTCTAGGTCCGTATTCTGATAAGTCAACCGGATTTCGGGTAAAAATCATCGCACGTTCTGATTCTTTTTCCTGAAATACAATCGCCGCTTCTTTAAATTGCTTATATATAATTAATCGATTCATTAACTCGTCTCTAGGGTCTTCTTCAAGTACCGCATCCCAATCAGCTTGTTCTTCATGATTAGGTAAAATACTCTTACTTTTCATTGCAAGTAATTCAGCAGCCATCACTAAATACTCACTTGCAATGTCCAATTCTAATTCTTTCATTGTATGAATATATGAAACATATTGATCTGTTATTTCAGATACAGGTATATCATAAATATCAATTTCAAATCGTTGAATTAAATGAAGTAATAAATCTAATGGCCCTTCAAATGCATCAATTTTAACTTCATATTGCTTCACAAACTACTCACCAACTTACATTCATAATAAAAATATATTCTTTAACAGTATAAAGTATTATTTCATAAAACTATATAGCAGAAAAGGATTTTTCGTTAATGAAGTTCCATAGTTCCACATTTTTTAGATTTCTGCCTATACCAATTTCTAATAAATTTCATAATATATCAGTGCAAGAGAATTATTTTTTTGGTAAGGAGGTTATTTCATGAGTAAAGGTGCTGTTTCTCCAGAGTTCGGCGGTTTCGGCCACGGCAGAAGCTTTGCTTTAATCGTAGTATTATTTATTTTATTAATCATTGTTGGATGTGCTTTCGTCTGCTAATTTAACCCCGTGAATAAACAAAACGTGAAAGCCTAGACATAAGCTCTAGGTTTTCTTCTTTTTAAATAAATCCATTTCTGTTAAAATTTGAGTAATAAAGAGGTGAAAAACTTGGTCCATTACAATAAAAATGAACGATACATAAAATACTTATGTCATTTCCATTTTGATCATGATTTTTTTGAATGTCATGAAATCCTTGAAGAACAGTGGAAGCTTGAGCTAAATGAAGATTATAAAAAAGTATGGTTAGGTTTAATTAGATTATCCGTTGTATTATATCATTATAGAAGAAGAAACTTTACTGGTGCAAAAAAATTAATGCGTCATGTTATTGCATTTTCTAATGATGAAAATTTATTAGCAATGGCCGGACTTGACTCTATTCACTTTAATAAAATCATTTCAGAATTACAGTTAGCTATTCAAAATGAAACAGATTACAAACATTTTGATCTTCCGCTAAATGACCGTGAATTAATCAGACGTTATCAAAATCAAAAAGAACATTACTCAACATTTACTGAAGAATTAATAAATAAACATTCAACTCGTGATCGATCAGATGTTATTACTGAAAGATTAAAACAGTTGGAATTAAGAAGAAATATTTAAAAAGGTACTCTTAAAAAAGAGCACTTTTTTTGCTGTTTAAAAAAGAAACTGTCAATTAATCAACAATTTTCCCATTTAAGGAAGCTGAATGTGGTTGATTTCCACTACAGGATTCTCGCTTTCCATGGGGCGAGACCTAAGCCTCCTCGGCTTTGCCTGTGGGGTCTCAGCCTTCCCGCATTTCCCATAGGAGTCGAGCCTCCTTTCGTTCCAATCAACTTCTTCAAAATAAAAAAGCATGCAATAAAGCACCTTATTAATCCCCTTTACTTTGAGAAAAATAGATATTAAATACTCGGTTATTTTGCTAATATCGATTAATCGTCTATTTATAAACTTAATATTGAAATTGCATTTCAATATTTTATATTCCCATAATGAGCAATTACTAAAGTTTGTTGGTATTTCACAAACAAATTATCTATTAAAACAAATAAATAACATCATCAAATGATTACAAATTTCCATCAAATAGATCGCTTAGTAACATTTTAACTATTGCCTATTTTATATTTCAACACTCTGACCACTATAAAATTGTGGTTTTTTCTTTTGTTCAAAAATCAACATTTAAACTTAACAGACCCTAAATACTTTGGAGTATATCGATAAAATTTTATTCAGATAGATGGACTTAATTCTAGTAAATTTGATTCATAGATTTAACCTGAATACCTATGTTCTATTATTTTATTTGTAAATATATTAACAAATTAATGATAAAATCCAATCCTATTAATTATTTCGAAATAATATAAAGTGTACGTCAAAATATTTTTGGAGGTGTATCTATTTGCCAATACCACCAGGCCCACC
>NZ_NUCO01000131.1:0-271 GCF_002555445.1 Bacillus sp. AFS017336 | reverse complement strand
GCACCGACGTGATGGCGATCTGCAAGGCGATGCTGGAGACCGGGACCCTGGTCGACTTCATCACCGTGGACGGGGCCGAAGGCGGCACCGGCGCGGCGCCGATCGAGTACGAGGACCATGTGGGCACCCCGCTGACCGAGGCGTTGATGCTGGTGCACACGATCCTGGTGGGCACCGGGCTGCGCGAGGAGATCCGGCTCGCGGCCGCCGGCAAGGTGGCCAGCGGCTCGGACATCGTCAAGCGGCTGATCCAGGGCGCCGACTTCACCTT
>NZ_NUCO01000018.1:0-81837 GCF_002555445.1 Bacillus sp. AFS017336 | reverse complement strand
GAATAATATTCAAATTAAGCTGACTCGAAAAGGTTGCTATGCAACTTTTTGGGTTAGCTTTTTTTTATGGCAATGATTTTAAACGGTTTGAAATCAGTTTTTCAATGAAGAATTTCACAATATTAACGAATTTCACGAGTTTATTGACGAAGAACATTACTCATCAATGAAGATCATTTCAATATCAGCGAATTTTACAAGACTCTCAACGAAAATCATTACGAATCAACGAAGATCATCAAGATATAAAAGAAGTCCATCAGTTTGATTATCCCAACTTAAACGAGAATCATCACTATTAATGAAAATCATCACTATATTAATGAAAATCATCGTCATATGAACGAAGAACGTCACTATATTAACAAAAATCACTACCATATCAATGAAGAACATCATTATATCAACGAAGAACCCTACTNNCTACTTTATCAACGAAGAACGCCACTTTATCAACGAAGTTCACAACTTTATCAATAAAGTTCACAAAGTGTTCGTATAAACAAGATAGTAGTTTTCTTTTTAAACCAATCTCAAATGCCCTAAAATCAACTAAATATACACCCCCTTAAAAAGATTTACAATTTCTTTACGATTGATTAAAACTTGCTTAACCTTAAAACTTTAAAGTAGAGATTGTAAGAGATAACAAACAAAAATAAAAACAAAAACAAATTTAAAAATAAAAACAAACATTTTAGGGGGATTATTCAAATGAAACGTGGATTAAAATTAACTTTCGCTGCAATGGCTATTACTGGTATGTTAGCTGGATGTTCTAATAAAGATGACAAGACTACTGGTAAGGCTTCAGATGATAAAAAAGTAGAATTAACTGGAACAATTGGTGCTGCGGGATCAACAGCGTTACAACCACTTGCTGACGAAGCGGCTACAGAATTTATGACAAAGTTCCCACAAGTATCAGTTACAGTTCAAGGTGGCGGTAGTGGAACTGGTGTAAACCAAGTATCTACGGGTGCTATTCAAATTGGTAACTCAGATGTACCAGCTGCTGAAAAATTAGAAGATAAAACATTAGCAAGTTCATTAGTAGAGGCTAAAGTTGCTGGTGTTGGATATTCAATGGTAACGAATAAAGATGTTGGTGTAGATTCACTTACACTTCAACAAATTGAAGATATTTTCGCTGGAAAAGTAACGAACTGGAAAGAAGTTGGCGGGAAAGATGAGAAAATTAATGTAATTAACCGTCCAGCATCATCTGGTACTCGTGCAGCTTTTGAAAAGAAAATTATGAAAGACGTTAAAATTAACGATAGCGTAGGAACAGTTCAAGATTCAAACGGTGCGGTAGAACAAGCTGTTAACTCTACTCCTGGTGCGATTTCTTATCTTGCTAACTCATATTTAATTGGCGATAAAAAGGATGCATTAAAAACAGTTAAAATTGACGGAAAAGAATCTTCTACAGACAATATCGTTGCAGGTGATTACCCATTCTATTCTTATGAGTACATGATTACAAAAGGCGATGCAAAATCTCCTGTAAAAGAATATATCGAATTTATTAGTGGAGACGAGTTTGCTAATAAATTAGTTGAGATGGGCTATATCCCAGCTTCAAAAATGGCAGGTTTAGAATAAAAAAAATAAAAAAAGAGAGTTGGTTTTATACCAACTCTTTAATCTAATTTATTAATGGATGATAAGGGGTTTATCATGAATTTCAAAAAAAGAAACTTTTTTCTAATTGAATACCTTGGAAGAACTCTTGTAACTTTATGTGGTTTCTTAATGGTTGCGATTACAATATCAATAATAGGCTTTATTGTTAGTAAGGGGATCCAATCGTTTACAGTAAATCATTTATCGTTAAGTGATATATTATTTTCAAAAAATTGGAGCCCAAATAATGCAGAACATCCGACATACGGTGCACTAATTTTTATTGTTGGATCGATTCTAGTATCTATTGGTGCTGTCATTATTGCTGCACCAGTTGCAATAGCATTAGCGGTTTTTATGAACTTTATCTCACCTAAATTTGGTCAAAAAGTATTAATCCCAGTTTTGGAGATTCTAGTTGGTATTCCTTCAGTAGTTTATGGATTTCTTGGCGTAACAATCTTAGTTCCACTTCTTAGAAATTTGGTTGGTGGAGTAGGTTTTAGTTTAATTGCCGGGATTATTGTTCTAAGTGTTATGATTTTACCTACAATAGCAAGTATAGCTTCTGATGCTGTGAGAGCTGTTCCTGGAACGTATTTAGAAGCATCATATGGACTTGGCTCTACAAGATGGCAAGCAATTAAATTAGCAATCATCCCTGCTGCAAAAACAAATATTTTAACAGCAATCGTTTTAGGTCTAGCACGTGCTTTTGGTGAAGCATTAGCAGTACAGATGGTAATTGGAAATACAGTTAAATTCCCGAATGGAATTTTTGATCCGACAGCAACATTAACAGGAATTTTAACAATGGATATGGCGAATACATTAAATGGTACAGCATGGAATAATACGTTATGGACTTTGGCAATGATTTTACTACTAATTTCATTCCTCTTTATTCTATTCATTCGTTTAATTGGGAGAAAGGGAGGATATGAATCATGATCGCAAGAAAAATGGATAAAATTTGGACTGGAGTTCTTTACGGAATCGCTGGTTTAGTTGTAGTTTTATTATTATTTTTGTTAAGTGAAATTATCTATAAAGGCTGGGGATTCTGGGATTTCAATTTCTTGTTTGGAAAACCTAGTAATACACAAGCAGGTGGAGGAATCGGACCACAACTTTTTAACTCTTTTTATATCCTAGTTTTAACATTAATTATTTCAGTTCCAATTGGTGTAGGTGCTGGAATTTATATGGCAGAATACGCAAAACCAGGTCGTTTTTTAGGATTTTTAAGATTATGTATTGAAACATTAGCTTCTTTACCATCAATCGTAGTAGGGTTATTCGGATTATTAGTATTTGTAACGCTAACAGGATGGGGATACACATTAATTGGCGGAGCATTAGCAATCTCAATTTTAAATCTACCAGGTTTAACAAGGGTAAGTGAAACAGCGTTATTAAATGTTCCGAAAAGTAGTAAAGAAGGTAGTCTTGGATTAGGTGCTACAAAATGGCAAACAATTGTTAAAATCAGTATTCCATCAGCATTTCCACAATTAATTACAGGTATCATTTTAGCGGCAGGAAGAATATTTGGTGAAGCAGCGGCATTAATTTATACAGCTGGATTAACAACACCAATTTTAAATAATGCTGCTCCATTAGATACACCGATGAATCCGTTTAATATTTTTAGACCAGCAGAAACATTAACAGTTCACATTTGGAAATTAAATTCAGAAGGTATTGTTCCAGATGCACAATCAATCGCAACGAAATCTGCTGCTGTTCTTATTGTCATGATTCTTCTATTTAATTTATTTGCTCGAGTGTTTGCAAAGTTTTTAAATAGACGTTTTACAGGGGCAAAAAGATAATGAAAAGTTTTAAGATCTCTATGGAAGATTCCGTAGAGGTCTTTTTGCATATTTTTATTTTTGGGCAAAAGTGCAGCTATACTTCTGTCTTCACTGTTAATTAGCTTACGAATTTCAGTAAAAAAATTATCATATATGGACATGCATACAAACAATTAAGGCTTGTCTCTATATAATATAGAAGTTTATAAGAGAGTGAAGTGAACATTATGCCTCCAAAGCCAAAAAAGCCAATTGATTCCAATGATTCAAATGAAGAGAATATTAATATTGCCTCTGCCTTTAGAGCTGTCAGTAGTACAATTCTAAGGGTGCCCGAGGATACTTTTGTGAAAGTAAACTATCAAAAAAAACAATTTGATTTAGCAGTTGAATATAATCCGTTAACCTCAACATTTAGACCAAGAAATAATGGGGTTTATTTAGTTTCCGCAACGATTAGTTTTTTCCCTAATAATAACGATGTTAATTATAGAGCAAGAATCGAACTTCGCGTGAACGGAAAACCTGCAATCGCTATTGATAATGATTTCTTCGGTCCAATACTATTCGGAAATACTGTAAATGTCTCATCAATCCTGAAACTAAACGCGAGGGATAAAGTGGAAGTTTTTGCTCAAAGTAGCACCTCTGGAAGTATCGAAGCAAATGTCGATGGTGAAGTTAGCACTCATTTTGAAGCTGCGAGATTTCCATCTCCAACATCATAAGTTTAAGAAAAGATGGAAAATAAATTCTAAGAAGTCTTAAGGTGAATTCATCCAATCTATCTGGTTGAGGAAACAAAAATGACAGTTATATTCTTAAGCCGTTCTCTTTCAGAGTACCCGCGGGTTAAAAAACAGGTATAAAAGTATATATATTAGCAGAGGGATTAACAAGTTGATTCTCTCTGCTTTTTTATTGATATAATAGGGTTTAAGCAGATAATTAGAATATAAATCGCAGTTATCATCGCAAGACTATTAACAACTGCCTAATTTTATTTAGGCAGTCGCTTTTCATGTCCGATTTCATATGCCATTTCAATTACGGAATACGTAATTAAGCAGAATTAACTATATGAAATTTCTTAAACCCAAAAAGTTCAATGGGTTATATCATTTCTTATGCAACCAAATGGCAGTATAGTTTAAGTGAGATGATTCACAAAGTTATTGGGAAATCAGATCACACTACTGATATACTCTCCTAAAAGTGGACATATAAAAGAACACTAATTCAGGAACGCTGTCTAATCAAAGTGGTATATAAAAATTAACTATATGAAAAAGTTAACTCTAATTATTTTTTAAAAGCCATTGACCAATAGAGAAAAATATATTATCTTATTTTTAGAAAGCGTTTTATCTTATCGAACTTAATATAACAGGGTGTTACTGTATAAGGCATTACCTGGATTGAATACACAAACGGCTGATGGGATTTACCATTGCAGAATGTGTATCAATTCAGGTAATTTTTGTGTTTTTAGGAGAATTCAAATATTCCTAAAGTATATCCGAGGATTAGATGGAAATGCTATCTTCATCATTTTGGGAAATGGGTGATTGGGTGAAATTAAAGAAGGCGTTAAATAATAATGTTGTTTTGGCAAAAAATGATAACCATCAAGAGGTAGTGGTTTTCGGTAATGGTATTGCCTTTAAGCTTAAGCCTGAGGATCCTATTGATGAAAGTAAGATTAGTAAAGTATTTACTCTGCAAACCCAAGATTTATCGCTGAAACTTGCAAATCTCTTAAAAGAAGTCCCTCTTGAATATGTAGAAATAACAGAAGAGATTATTGCATTTGCACGGAGAACTCTTAGCGCACCAATAAGTGATTATATTCTTTTGACACTTACCGATCATATCTACTTTGCAACCTTGCGTTATAAAAAAGGACAAGAGATTCGTAATGTTTTGTTATGGGAAACAAAGAAATTCTATAAAAAGGAGTATGAGATTGGATTAAAGGCTCTAGAGATAATCGAGAGGAAAACTGGAATAAGGTTTAATGAGGATGAAGCCGGTTTTATCGCGATGCATTTAGCTAACACACAATTTGAAGGAAATGAAATTGACAAAACAATCAAGATTGCTAAATTTACCCAGGATATCTTAGGGATCATTAAATATCATTTTGGATTGGTTTTTGATGAAGATTCTTGGAATTACGGCAGGTTAGTCACACATTTGAAATTTTTTTCACAAAGAATACTATCTAACGATCATATTGAAAATGATGATGATTACCTCTATGAACAAGTTCAACATAAATATACACATGCTTTCGAATGTGTGAAAAAGATTGAGAAGTATGTATTAAATGGCTTTGGAAAACAGATTACGATGGCAGAAATGGTCTATCTTGTCTTGCACATTAATCGTGTAACAAAACGAAGTGAAGATTAATTTAATGATAAACAGGGTGTTACTGAAAAGGCATAACCTGGAATGATTTGAGGATGTTATAGCTAAGGCTATCAAAAAGGTCCTTCATTCATTTCAGGTTTTTTTTATTAAAAGGAGGAAGAGAACATGGCCGATCATTCGAAATTAGCAAAAGCAATCATTGCAGAAGTTGGTGGTGAAGAAAACGTATTAAGTTTATATCACTGCATGACACGTCTTCGTTTTAAATTAAAGGATGGAAAAGTGTTTAACAAAAAGAAAATTGAAAATCTTGATGGTGTCATCTCGGCAGTAGAAAGTAATGGACAGTATCAAGTAATAATTGGTAATTCCGTGAATGAGGTTCACAATACTATTATGAAAATTTATAAGATACAAAGCGCATCCTCTGAAAATCAAAAGAGAGAAAAAGAGGGGAACATTATAGCTAGAGCTTTTAATATGATGTCTAGTATCATTACACCCATTGTTCCACTTTTAGCTGGATCTGGTATGTTAAAAGCATTACTTGTTATTCTTACGACCTATTTTGGAATGTCCAATACCGGTAGTACCTACTTGATATTAAGTGCATCATCAAATGCAGTATTTTTCTTTTTTCCTGTCTTTCTAGCATTTTCAGCAGCTCGTACATTCGGTGCCAATCTATTTGTATCAGCAGCTATAATGGCTGCTCTTTTGGAACCAAATTTTACTGGTCTCATGAAAAATATTGGAGATGTTGTTCATTTCTTCGATATTCCGATAGTTCTGTTTAAATATAGTGGACAAATCATTCCAGCAATTTTAGCAATTTGGTGTTTTTCTTATTTAGAAAAGTTATTAAACCGTTATATTCCAAAAGCTATTCAAACATTTGCTGTGCCAATGCTTTCCCTCTTAATTATGGTTCCATTAACTGCAGGGGTAATCGGACCAATTGGTGTATACGCAGGTAACGGTATTTCTGACGGTATTGCGTTTTTAAACAATCAGAGTGGAATGTTGACTGGTGCAATAATTGGAGCCGGATGGACGTTCCTTGTAATGTTTGGTTTGCATTGGGGTGTTGTTCCTGCAATGCTCAACAATATAAGCACTAATGGTTTTGATATGATTAAACCTGCTACCGCAAGTGCAACGTTCGGGCAAGCGGGTGTAGCTTTTGGTGTTTTTCTTAAAGCTAAGGATAAAAAATTAAAATCCTATGCATTATCTGTGATGATGCCAGCATTATTAGCAGGTATAACTGAACCAATTGTTTATGGACTATCAGTAAAATATAAGCGTCCAATGATTGCAGCAGTAATCGGAGGTGTAATCGGAGGAGGTTTTGCCGGAGCAATGAAGACGACTGTTATTGCATATGTCTTCCCTGCCCTAACAACTCTTCCAGCCTTTATGACAGATACATTTGCTTACTATATTATAAGTATCTCGATTGCATTTACAGTTACCGCAGCCCTGACATATATTTTAGGATTTGATGAAGAGGGTTCTACAACTTCTGAAAAGGAAAAGAATAGTCAAACAACTTCTGATATTAAACGTGCAACTGTATTATCCCCGATTTCAGGAGAGGTTGTACCTTTACAAAAAGTTAACGATCCTGCTTTTTCTACTGAGGCAATGGGTAAGGGAGTCGCTATTCTTCCTAGAGAAGGAAAAGTATATTCACCTGTATCAGGAGTAGTTACAACGTTATTTCCTACCGGACATGCAATTGGGTTAACATCAAATGAGCAAACAGAGGTATTGATTCATGTTGGTTTAGATACTGTGAAATTAGATGGTCAATACTTTACTGCCCATGTAAAACAAGGCGATTCTGTAGAACAGGGCCAACTTCTTGTCGAATTTGATTTAGAAAAGATTAAAGAAGCAGGTTACGATACAACAACACCGATTATCATTACTAATTCAAGTCAGTATGCTGATGTAATTGAGACAAATCAGAAATCGACAGTTAAACAAGATGTATTACTAACTGCGGTAGTTCTGTAACATTAAGAGGTGTATATTATGACAAGAATAGAGGCATTTCCAAATAACTTCTTATGGGGTGGTGCTATATCTGCTAATCAGGCTGAGGGCGCATGGAAGACAGATGGAAAAGGACCTGCGATTAGCGATGTTATCCGTAATGGAATTGTTGGAGGACATTTTGACGGTAAAGTAATAGAAGGAAACCATTATGCAAGTCATGAAGCAATTGATTTCTACCATCGATATAAAGAAGATATTGCTTTATTAGCTGAAACAGGTTTGAAATGTCTAAGAACCTCCATTGCATGGTCTCGGATTTTCCCAAATGGTGATGATGAGCATCCAAATGAAAAGGGACTTCAATTTTATGATGATTTATTCGATGAATTATTAAAATATGGTATTGAACCTGTCATTACTATGTCACATTTTGAGATACCGTTGAACTTAATCACTAAATACGATGGCTGGAAAAATCGTAAATTAATCGGCTTCTTCGAAAAATATGCGGAAACAATATTAAACCGATATAAAAACAAAGTGAAGTATTGGATGCATTTTAATGAGATTAATCATTTTCACACCATTCCTTTGGCAGCTGGGGGGGTATTAATAAAAGAGGAAGAGACAAAATTACAGGATATATACCAGGCCTCACACCATGTCTTTGTGGCAGCTGCAAAAGCGGTTAAACTATGCCACGAAATCATCCCAGATGCCATGATAGGTGCAATGCTTTCTTTAAGCCCAATATATCCTCATACTTGTCACCCAGATGATATATTTGATTCATATGAATTACGGAGAAGATCTTTATTCTATTCCGATGTGATGATTCGAGGACATTACCCAAGATATGCTAATCGTATTTGGGAGGAGCATAATATTCGTATTGAGATAGAAGCTGGGGATCTTGAATTAATAAGGGAAAACACCGTTGACTATTTAGGCTTTAGTTATTATCGTAGTTCAACTCATAAGGCGGGTATGCCAATCCTTGGTAATACCGGAGGGATAATCGGTCTAGACAACCCCTATTTAGAAAAAACAGCATGGGGCTGGACAATCGATCCCAAAGGAATTAGGTATGTTTGTAATGAATTATATGATCGCTATCAAATTCCGCTTTTTATCGTGGAAAATGGTTTTGGTGCGAATGATGTAATCAGTGAAAATGGCGAAATAATTGATGATGAGCGAATCAATTATATCCAGAAGCATTTGGTTGAATTAAATGAAGCGATATTGGATGGGTGTGAGATTTTAGGTTATACCTGGTGGGGACCTATGGATATTGTTAGTGCTGGAACTGGTGAAATGAAAAAACGTTATGGTTTTATCTATGTAGATAAAAATAATGATGGTACTGGTAGTTTGAATCGTATAAAGAAGAAAAGTTTTGATTGGTATAAAAACGTGATTAAAACAAATGGGAAAAGCCTATTTGAATAGATGTAAATAGGAGGAATTCGGTTATGGAACATCGTATCAAATCTGCTTTCCCACAGGATTTTCTGTGGGGAGCTGCCTCTGCCGCATATCAGGTAGAAGGCGCATGGAATGAAGATGAAAAAGGACCTTCTGTATGGGATGCTTTTGTTAGAAAAGAGGGAACTACTTTTAAAGGTTCTAACGGCGATATCGCCGTTGACCACTATCATCGATACAAAGAAGATGTACGACTTATGGCGGAACAGGGTTTAAAAACTTATCGTTTTTCGATTGCTTGGAGCCGTATTTTTCCAACAGGAAACGGTGAAGTAAATGAAAAAGGTCTCCAATTTTACGATGATTTAATTAATGAATTGCTCGCTTACAATATTGAGCCGATGGTGACTCTTTATCACTGGGATATTCCGCAGGCGTTAATGGAACAGTATGGCGGGTGGGAGTCACGCCAAGTAATAGAAGACTTTGATAACTATTCTCGAACCTTATTTAAGCGATACGGTGACCGAGTTAAATATTGGATTTCGCTGAATGAACAGAACTATTTTGTAGCTTATGGATACGAGACGGCTCTTCATCCTCCAGGTGTAAGGAATCGTAAGAGATTTTATGAGGTCAATCATATTGCAAATCTAGCGAATGCAAAGGTGATTCAATCATTCCGTAAGTTAGTTCCAAACGGAAAAATTGGTCCTAGTTTTGCTTATAAGCCTTACTATCCAAAAGATTCAAACCCAGAAAATATCATTGCTTTCGAGAATAGTGAGGATTTGAACAACTATTTCTGGATGGATATCTATGCATGGGGACGTTACCCGATTACGGCATGGAAATATCTTAAGGAAAATAATCTAACTCCAACCATAGAAGAAGGAGATTTCGAATTATTAGCTTCGGCGAAACCTGACTTCATGGGGGTTAATTATTACCGGACAACAACTGTTGAAAAAAATCCATTGGAAGATGGCGTCGATATTGGCGTGAAAAATACCACTGGTAAAAAAGGATCCGGTACGCAATCAGGTATTCCGGGAATGTTTAGGACGACTTCGAACCCACATGTGGAAACAACCAATTGGGATTGGGATATCGATCCACAGGGATTGCGTATTGGCTTAAGAAGAATTGCTACCCGTTATCAATTGCCGGTACTCATTACAGAAAATGGACTTGGGGAGTTTGATAAGCTCGAGGAAGGCGATATTGTAAACGATGATTATCGCATCGATTACCTTAAATCTCATCTCGAAGCCATTCAGGATGCTATTTCTGATGGTGTGGACGTTCTAGGTTATTGTGCTTGGTCGTTTACCGATCTTCTAAGTTGGTTGAATGGATACCAGAAGCGTTATGGTTTTGTGTATGTAGATAGAGATGAAGAAAGTGCAAAGGATCTTCGACGTATCAAAAAGAAAAGCTACTATTGGTATAAAAATGTAATTGAAACAAAAGGAAAATCCTTATAAATAATAATTTAGAAATAATTGTCTCGTTTTTGGAAAGGTGTGTTTTTATGCAAGGAAAAAACTTTGTTATTATAGCGGAATCCGGTATTCATGCTAGACCAGCAACTCTATTTGTAAACCAAGCTAGTCTATTCGATTCTGAAGTTCATCTAGAATACAATGACAAACAAGTAAACCTAAAATCAATAATGGGTGTTATGTCTTTGGGAATTCCAAAAGGAGCTGCAATAAGGATATTGGCAGAAGGTCATGATTCAGAAAATGCTTTAGATACATTAGAGCACATGATGAAAAATGAAGGTCTAATTGATAATTGATTAATTAACTTTGTTAAAAAGTTAGTTTTACGTGATCTCGATCGATTAGGATTTTAAATATTAAAAGAAAAAATACCTAAAGATCGTTAGAATTGATTGTAGAGTCATTCTATACGGTCTTTAGGTTTATTTTTTTCAATGCTTCTTTTCTTTACCATAAAAATTAAGTAGTTGAAAGGAATGTTGATATTTTGAAAGTTTCCTTACTTTTTTTGGCTCAACTTATTATTATTTGGGCAATCTATGAATTTTCAACTTTCATTGTTCGACTCTTCCATTTACCCATACCATCAAGTGTTTTTGGTATGATCATTTTATATATATTGTTATCTAGCAAAATCATGCGGCTAGAGTATATCGAGAAGGGTGCCGCATTTTTAAACAAACATCTGGCATTTTTTTTTGTACCGTATGCTGTGGGTTTAATGAACTATGGAGGTCTAATAAAATCTCATGGATTACAATTAATGCTGATGGTTGCTGGTAGTACGATGATAGGTTTAGTTATAACAGCTGGAACGTCACAGTATTTAACGAGAAAGGAAAAGACCAGTCATGAACAGTCTCACTCTTTGTAGTATTTTAATTACAATCGTGGTATATATCGGTGCAAATAAACTATCACACCGGGTTTCATCCCTATTTACAACACCTATATTGACAGCAACCATTATTATGATTGTGATGCTTAGTTCAGCGGATATTAGCTACAAACAATATACATCTGCAAAAGAATGGATGACGTATATGTTGGGACCTGCCACTATTGCGCTTGCAGTGCCTATGTTTAAAAATCGAGAAATAATTAGGGGAAAATTAAAGCCTGCAGCGCTTGCGTTGTTTATCGGAACTATCTCAACTATTACGTCTGCAGTATGGCTTTCAAAAGCTTTAGGATTATCTAAAACAATCCAGGCGACATCTGCTGTCAAAGCAGTCACAACCCCCGTTGCTATTGAAGCTGCTGTAATTATTCATGGAAATCCTTCCCTTGCGGCAGCATTTGTAATAACTGCAGGTATTTTTGGTGCAGTATTAGGACCTATGATTTTAAATTTAATGAAAATTTCTGATCCGTTTTCACGAGGTCTTGGAATTGGAACGGTTTCTCATGGAATTGGTACCAGTCAAGCAGTAGTGGAAGGTCCTCTTCAAGGAGCAGTGTCAAGTGTAGCAATGGGATTTGCAGCCATTATCACATCCATCATTCTTCCATGGGTTTATCCTATTATTCAGTTTTAGAACATCTGGCACAAATTTATCAAAATTTATTTAAAAATAATGAGGAAAATATGTATATCAAGTAGGAAATATTGTGAAAAATTGTACTTAAACTAAAAGGTGCAATAGTTGTATAAGAAAATAGAATTTAGAATGTAATTATCAATTGACTTAGGAGGAATCAACGATGGAGTGGGCACAATGGTTGAAAGGTGGTCCTTTCCTTGAAGTTAGTTTCTTGCTGGAATTAAAAGAAGAGAAAACGAAAACTATACAAGATATTATAAATAAGTTATTTGAGATTACTAACAAAATCGAAATCGTAGATAAAAACGTTGATGAAATTATTGATTTTTTTGTAAGAGGTTACCCCTATGATGAAGATGATCCGAAATCAACTTTTATACACTCTTTAAGGTTAAGATTATACGTCGAGTTATATGGAAAAAGAAAGGCAACATTACAAGTAGAAATGATTTCTTCAAATGCATTAATAGTTGATTTTTGGTTTTTTGGAAGCATTTTTGATGCCCCAGAGTGGGATCAAATTGGTATAAAAGAAAATGAAACTATTGATTTTACAAATTTTCTTAAAGAGTTGTATTTTGTTTATGATTATAATATCGGTGGAATGGCAATCGAAGAAGATGTTAGATCATTATTTGGATTTGATGAAGCATATCCTAATGAATGTTATTGCTATGAGAACATTTCCCTTGATCTATCTCTTCTAGAATCATATGGCTTCATAGATATAATTTGGAGTGAAAAATACAAGAAATTAAACCAAATTCCTTATAACCACAAAAGGCTTGATAAGAATGGAGTTCTAATAAATATTGGTAGTATTGATAAATAATCTGTAACAACGCATGCAATAGTTGAAGATCCAAATTGCTTAATTGCAGTTTTTTTATTGAAGTAAATGGCAGATTAGTTGAAGAAGGAAAAATAAGATTTATATTGAAATCTAGATTTAAAGACAAGACCCTTCTATTAGGTGAATAAAAATGGAAATAATAGTAGTCGGATATATAAAAGAATTGGCAGATGGTTATATTGTTATGTTTAATTCGCTCTATGGTAGTGCAGAAGGTAAATGGGTTGGATCTAAACCAAAATTAAATTTCAATTATTATATAGAGATTGATATTCCAGAAATTCTAGAATGGGAAAAGCAAATTAATAAGATTGATGAAGAATTTAACCAAATAGCAAGTAATCATAATCATATTTATTTATCAGGAGTATTAGAATCGGTTGACTCTGATGGATACTCGGTCTTGAGAATTGGCAATAACATAGTCACTTTTGAGTTGACTGGAGACAATTATCCTATTGGTTCATATGTGAAAATTGAAACAGAACAAATTTTGTTGTTTGATACGGGGATATAGTTCCTTCTAATCCAACTAACGCATTGCATTAGTTAGATAAGAAATAGCTTAGAATAAAGAATTTTTGAGGAACTTAAAAAGCAGTGCGAATTCGTATGTGAATTCCACTGCTTTTTGTATTGTTATTATACTTAATTATATAGTTGCGGGTCTCCCAAAAGAGAACGTCTTAAGATATTCTGTGCACCTTTTTATCTTGGTGCAAATGAAATATAAAGATTTTCTAGAGATAGGTATCAATAATAAGGGAGCACAATATAGTGAAATTAGTGGCGTATTAATGGATATTACTCTTTCTAAACAACAGAAGGTAAATGAAGGAGTGAATGGAATGATGCAAAAGTCCGAAAGAATTGAAGTATATTGGGAAGATGTAATTGATGGGAGAGAATATGTGAAGAAAGCAATTACTTCTATTAAGGAATTTTGTTGGGAAAATTGGAATAAGGAAGAAAGTGGCCATCAACCAAGTAGGGTTGTATGGCATGATTTCTATACTGGAAGATCGATTATCCCACGAAACCTTGACATTACACAACTTCAAGTGCATATCATCAGAATCTTATGTTTATTGGAATCCGCATACAGTGAAGGGCGATTTACAAGTTATATTAATGAAGAACTACAAAAAGGACTGAATCAGATTAATAAAACTTACGAAAGCCTATACGCCGAGGAAATGGCTGCTGCATCCGAAGAATGGAATCAGTTTGATTTTATAGAAAAGAAAAAAGATAGAGCGCAGGCTTTTTGGGATGGTTTTACACATGGGATTACCCAACAAATACTAGAATACGAGATCCAACTTCTAAATGAACGGCTTGACCATGTTCCTTCCCCAATTGAAAACAACATAGAGGATGATGAGGAATTAGAAGGGAATTATCTCAAATATAATTGTCCTTGTTGTGGTTATCAAACATTAGAAGAGCGCTGTGTTTGTGATATATGTATACTTTGTAACTGGGAGGATCTAACATCAATAGACTGCATAGAAGGTACTGAAGTAGATGAACCTAACGAAAATTCTTTTATGGCCGAAGCAAGAAAGAATTTTAAAGAAAATTATATTATGTATAGTCATATTAAACAAACTAGTAATGTAATTGAAGCAAAAAAGGCATTAATAAGTGCCTTTAATGAATTAGACAAATACAAAAAAGATTCAATTGAATATAAGGAACATTGGATCAAAATAAATCGTTACAAGCATATATTAAGCTTAGAAACAGATATATCAAAGATTAAACGTGATCTGGAAAATATAGATGGTGAGAAAGAATAAGTACTATCTAAAGGCGCCTCTCAGTGCTGCCTTTTTTATTTTTAAACTTGATACACAGCGAACGATTTGTGAACACCACATGAAAAGCAGAGAAGTTGGCTATATAACAATGAAAGTGGCTTATTTAGCAGAGAAAGTCGCTCATAAAGTAGTACAATCGTTGATAAATTAGATTAATCATCAAGAATCAAACAAAGAAGCCACCTTAAAAGGTGGCTTCAAACAGTTTATTAACAAATTCTCGTACTATATCAATAAATTCTGGCACTTTATCAACAAAAATGATTACTTTATCAACAAAGTTCACAACTATATCAATAAAGTACACTCCATGTTCGTATTTTCGTCACACCCGCCCCGACTCAGCACAAATCAAATCTGCAACTGAACAAAAAAGAACTACCTTACCCGACACACTTTCTAGTCGTCGATAAAATAAGAGTAACCATCCAGAACCAAACAAAGAAGCCACCCTAAAAGGTGGCTTCAAACAGTTTATCAACAAATTTTCATACTATATCAATAAATTCTGGCACTTTATCAACAAAAATGATTACTTTATCAACAAATTTCACAACTTTATCAATAAAGTACACTCCATGTTCGCATTTTCTTCACCCGACCCGACACACCAAAAATCAAATCGGCAACCGAACAATAAAAGTACTACCTTCCCCCAACACACTTTTCACAATAATATTCCCGCCATGGGCTTCAACAATTGACTGTGTGATTGATAAGCCTAACCCTGCGCCGCCATATTTTCTAGCACGGGAGCTTTCGCTTCGATAAAATCGTTCAAATAAATGTGGTAGATGTGATTCATCAATACCAGGGCCGTTATCACTGATTATTATTTCGGCGCATGGGGTAGGAGTGCTATTAATAACGAGTGATAATTTAATGCTGCCACTTGTTGCATCGGTGTGCTGTACGGCATTTTGAAAAAGGTTCAGGATAATTTGTTTTATTTTATCTGGATCGTACATTCCTTTTATGTTCGCTGTTAAATCGAAGTGGACATTTCGTTCACCCGCTAAAATTCGTAGCTGTGGTTCCATTTCTGTCATTAGTTCGTCAAGTCTAGTGTCAGTTAGATTCATTTCGGGTGCGCGGTCTAGTTTAGCTAGCAGTAGTAAATCCTCGATTAGTTTTTTAATTCTTGTTGATTCACCGAGCATGCTGTTGAGTGCTGCATTTAGTTGTTCAGGTTTATTAGCGGCACCGCGTAATAGTACTTCTAAAAATCCATGGATTGATGTTAATGGTGTACGGAGCTCATGAGATGCATCTGCAATGAAGCGACGCATTTGTTCTTTTGCTTCTCGTTCTGATTTGAATGAAGTTTCTAATCGTTTTAGCATGTTGTTAAATGATTCGGCTAATCGATCAATCTCTTCTTGTCCTTGATTAACAGGGAAGTGCTCGGTTAAATTTCCGGCATTTGTTCGTTCTACTGCAGTGACCATATTATTTAATGGTACAAGTGTCCGGCGAAGTGAAGGTATATAAAGAGCTAGACCACCTGCTAATGCTAATAAGGATAAGCTTCCGAAGATGAGGAGCTGTTGTAATAAAACGTCTTTTATTGGAGTAGTTTCAATTCCCATTTGAACGATGCCTTCAAAATGGTCAGGTCCTCCAAATGGTTGAAAAACAACTAGCTGCTGTACACCTTTTTCATTCTTTATTATTTGGTATCCTACAGGCGTTCGATTATTAAAGCTAGTTTCTATTTTCTTATATTCATTCTTTGTGAGACAAGGAGTGTTTAAATTACTTTCCTTTGCTAAATTAATGCATTTACCATTCGGATCGATAAACGTTAAAGATAAATAGGGCAAAAATAAAACTCGATTATTTGGATTTTGGTCTTTTGCGATTGGCTTATTCGTTTTATCGGGAAATCCATTTGGTAAGGGATATTGCTTTGAGAGTACATCCCAAGGAATAGAGCGCAATTGTGCATTTAACGATTCAGCCTGATTTCGGTACATAAATTGCTTCATTAATATAAATTGGAGTCCGCCTATTAATAATAGTAGAACAGCTAATATGAATAATGACTTCGAAAATAGCTGATATTTAAGTGAGTTTGGTGAAAAAATTCTTTTAAATTGTTTTATCATACTAAGTCGATGCGATAACCGGCACCTCTAAGTGTTCGGATTAATCGGTGTTCCTTATCATTTAATTTATCTCTTAATGAGCGGATATAAACTTCTACAATATTTTCTTCTCCTCCGAAATTATAGCCCCACACTTTATCTAAAATCATTGCCTTACTTAAAACAATTCCGTGGTTTAAAACTAAGTATTTTAAGAGTTCATATTCAGTTGGCGAGAGCCCAAGTGCTTGTTCACGAAAGTTAATTTCTTTCCTTTTATCGTCAATTCGAAACGGTCCTAGAACAACTTCACTAAAAAGGCTAGGGAATTGATTTCTCACTCTAGCTTCAATTCGTGCTAGTAGTTCATCGAAACTAAATGGTTTGGCAACATAATCGTCGGCTCCAATTTTTAAGCCTTTTACTTTGTCGTCAACTTCGTCCTTTGCTGTCAGCATGATGATGGCAACATCAAGTCCTAATTTTCTCAACATTTTACATGTCTCAAATCCATCCATTCCAGGCATCATTACATCGAGAATCGCAACATGTGGTTTAAATTGTTGTGCGATATTGATTGCACTCATGCCATCTGATGCGGTTTCTATAATAAATCCTTCATTTTCAAGTCCCAATTGTAAAAATTGCAATATATGTGGTTCATCATCTACAAGCAGTATTTTTATCCCCTTTATTGATGTCATATTAATACCTTCCCATACTAATTTTTAATCATATATTAGCACAAATAAATTTAAATTTCGTAGAAGCGAATAAGCTTTCAGTAAACTTTCAGTTAGCACTCATGGGGAATTCAGTTAGACAAGGCAAAATGGTTACAGGTAAACAAAGACTCAGGCAGATGCAACAACATTGTTGCAACTTGAAATTTAAATTATAGGAGTGATTTAACAATGTTTTCAAAATGGAAATCGCGATTAGATATCCCGTTTGTTTTAATCGTACTACTTTCAGCAATTCTTAACGGGTATAACATTTGGACGGATAAATACGTAAATTCGTATTACACGTCGGCAGTTGCGAGTATGCTTCAAAGTTTTCATAACTTCTTTTTTGCATCCTTTGATCCAGGAGGATATGTAACGGTCGATAAGCCACCAGTTACATTTTGGATTCAAACAATTAGTGCTTATATTTTTGGCCTACATGGTTGGAGTGTCATTCTTCCTCAAGCTTTATCCGGAATAGGATCGGTTTGCTTAATATATGTAATGGTTAAGCCTACATTTGGTAAAACTGCAGCTCGATTAAGTGCATTAGCAATTGCTATTACACCGGTTTTAGTAGCAGTTAGTCGAACGAATAATATTGATAGTATGCTTGTCTTTACTCTGTTACTTGCATCGTGGTTCCTATTTAAAGGACTTAAGAAAAATAAATTATGGTATGTGTTTGTTGCTTTTGCAATGATCGGTGTTGGCTTCAATGAAAAAATGCTTCAAGCGTATATGGTTTTACCAGCGTTTTATCTACTGTATTGGGTAGCTGCAAAAGTTAATTGGAAAAAAAAGCTTGGGATAATGGCGATAGCCACATCGATCCTTCTTGCTGTTTCTCTATCATGGGCAGTAATTGTTGATTCGATACCAGCAAGTAAACGACCTTATGTTGGTAGTAGCCAAACGAACTCAGTGCTTGAACTTGCATTTGGTTATAATGGCGTTTCACGTTTACTGGGCATGGATGGAGGCGGAGGAAATCAACCTAGTCAAAGTACAAGTAAATCGCAAAGTAGCACGGAAAATAGTGCTTCTCAAAATGATGGTACTGCTAATAATTCGAACAATGCAGCATCAAGTAATTCAAACAATGCAGCTTCAAGTAATTCGAACAATACAGCATCGAATAATTCGAACAATGCAACTTCAAGTAATTCAAACAATACTGTTCCAACTAATGAATCGACTCAAGGGCAAAATGGAATGCCAGAAGGATTCCCAAATTTTGATGGTGGAACGAAAGGTAAAAATAGTAGCGGTATGTTTAATACAGGAACAGCTGGACCTTTCCGATTATTCCAATCAGAGCTTTCTGGACAAGCGAGCTGGTTGATTCCATTTGTATTATTTGGTTTAGTAGGAATCTTTATCGATTTACGTAAGAAGAATTTTACACAGAAACATAAGGAAGCATTATTTTGGACGGCATGGTTAGTACCAGTAATGGGATTCTTTAGTGTTGCTGGATTTTTCCATCAATATTATTTAATCATGCTTGCTCCACCAGTAGCAGCACTTGCTGGGGCGGGTTGGTCGAAGCTTTTTGAGTTATATCAAAGTAAGTTAAATTGGAAATCTTTCTTACTGCCAGCGGCTATCTTTATTACTGCGGTTTTCGAATGGTTCATCGTGCATCCTTATGATTCAGTTATTGGAATTGGTTGGTCAATTGCAATTTTAATTTTAGGTATTGGCGTAACAATTTGGCTGTCGATCATCAAGGTAATTGAAAGTCGTATGCAATTTATGGCAGCGATTATTGGATTTTTTGTTTTACTAATTGGACCTATGTACTGGGCTTTTACGCCAATTACTTATGGACAAAGCAGCATGTTACCAGCAGCAGGGCCAACTTCATCAATGGGTGGCTTTGGTGGACCTGGCGGAATGAATGGTAATATGCCATCAGGAAATATGCCAGATGGAATGCCAGGTCAAGGTCAGCAAGATGGAAACGCGCAAGACGGCATGCCAGGACAAAGCGCGCAAGATGGAAACGCGCAAGACGGCATGCCAGGACAAGGCGGGCAAGATGGAAATACCCAAAACGGTACGCCAGGTCAAGGTCAGCAAGATGGAAATATGCCAAGTGGAATGCCAGGTCAAGGCGGACAGGATGGAACTAGTCAAGGAAATATGCCAAGTATGCCAGGTCAAGGTAGTAACAAGAACGGTAATGGAATGGGCAATGAACAAATCGATAAGAAAACGTACGCATATTTGACGAAAAATAATACTGGTGAGAAATTCTTATTTGCTACTGCAGATTATAGTACAGCAGCTTCTTACATTATTGATACTGGAAAAGCAGTTATGGCAATGGGTGGTTTCTCTGGTTCGGATCCAATTCTGACAGTTGATAAACTTGAAAAATTAGTGAAAGAAGGCAAAGTTAAATACTTTATGATATCTGATGGCATGGGCGGCCGCGGAGGTAGCTCTGAAATTACGGATTGGATTAAAAAACATGGTAAAGAGATTTCTTCTGATAAATGGCAGTCTAATTCTGATAATAGTACTGGTTTAGGTTTCCCTGGAGGAAGTAAGAAGCTTTATAAAGTTTCACTATAAAAAGGGGGGATAGTAAAGTGGCAGCAGTTAAATATTCAGTCATTATTCCAATGTATAACGAAGAGGCAGTTATACATGAAACGTATAGACAATTAAAAAAGGTTATGAACAGTGCAGGTGATCCTTACGAGTTGATCTTTATTAATGATGGAAGTAAGGATGGTTCGGTTGACATCATTAAGGATTATTGCAGTTGGGATAAAACGGTGAAATTGATTGATTTCTCTAGGAATTTCGGGCATCAAATTGCGATTTCAGCTGGGATGGATTATGCATCGGGTGAGGCAGTGATTATCATTGACGCGGATCTTCAAGATCCGCCTAGCCTTATCCTAGACATGATTGGTAAATGGAAGGAAGGCTATGAAGTTGTTTATGCGAAACGAATAAAGCGTAATGGTGAGACTATTTTCAAGAAATGGTCAGCTGCAATGTTTTACAGAATTTTAAGGGCATCTACTGATATCTCAATTCCTGTTGATACTGGTGACTTTAGACTGATGGATCGAAAAGTTTGTGATGAAATGAAACAGCTATCTGAGAATAATCGATTTGTACGTGGACTTGTAAGCTGGGTCGGCTTCCGACAAACTGCAATTGAATATGAACGTGATGAGAGGTTAGCAGGAGAAACGAAATATCCACTAAAAAAAATGATTAAGCTTTGTTTGGATGGTATCACTTCATTCTCCTATAAACCTTTAAAACTAGCAGGATATTTAGGCGCAATTCTATCAAGCTTAGGATTTGTGTATATGATTTACGTCATTTATTTAGCTTTATTTACTGATTCAGTTATAAAAGGATGGTCTTCCTTAATAAGTATTATGCTTTTATTTAATGGATTTGTCCTAATTATTCTAGGAATACTTGGTGAATATGTTGGCCGAATCTATGACGAAACAAAAGGTCGACCACTTTATATTGTGCGGGAGTTACAAGGGTTAGAAAAAGAGAAATCAAAAAATAACCTTGATTTTCAACTATGATAAATCAATTTAAAGGTTTTGTTAAGTTTGGAATTGTAGGGTTAATAAACACAGGAGTAGATTTCATCGTATTTACTTTACTAATTTATGCAGTTACGAATATGCCATATTTAGTAGCGCAGATGATCTCGTACTCTTGTGGAATTGTGAATAGTTATCTACTAAATAAGAGATGGACATTTAAAGTACAAAATCAAAATAGCCTACAAGAAAAAACGCGCTTTGTGATTGTTAACGTCATTACATTACTACTCACACTATTAATTTTAAAAGTTTGTAGCGAATGGTTTGGATTGTCAGTGCTAGCCAGTAAATTAATAGCAACTTGTATTAGTGTATTAATGAATTACGTAGGAAGTCGTTACTGGGTATTTACTTCGTCTAAAGTGGGAGGAATTTAAAAATGAAAATAAAAAAAGCTGTTATTCCAGCGGCAGGTTTAGGAACTAGATTTCTACCTGCAACAAAGGCACAAGCAAAAGAAATGCTGCCAATCGTTGATAAGCCAGCTATTCAATATATTGTCGAAGAAGCAGTTCAATCAGGGATTGAAAGTATCATTATTGTAACGGGGAGAAATAAAAAATCAATTGAAGATCATTTTGATAAATCAGTAGAATTAGAGCATTCTCTCTTTATGGGTGGAAAACTAGATACGCTAAAGCTTGTTCAAAATATTAGTGAAATGGCGAATATCCATTATATCCGTCAAAGAGAACCTTTAGGTTTAGGGCATGCCATATTGTGTGCAGAGCAATTTATTGGTGATGAACCTTTCGCAGTCTTACTCGGAGACGATATTATGATTTCTGATCCACCGGCACTTAAGCAAATGATCAATTTGTACGATGAGACTAGTAAGCAAGTTATCGGAGTCAAGCCAGTTCCAACATCTGACGTGAATAAATACGGGATTATCTCTTCATCCAAAATTAAACAAAATGTACATGAGGTATTTGGACTCGTAGAAAAGCCTAATCCAATGGAAGCACCATCAAATATGGCGATTATGGGTAGATATGTTTTAAATCCGTCTATTTTCCCTATTCTTAGATCGCTTGAAAAAGGAGCAGGTGGTGAGTATCAATTAACGGATGCTCTTCATAAAAGCTGTGGTCTAGAAGGATTGCTTGCATTAGAACTATTAGGTAATCGATATGACATTGGCGATAAATTAGGTTATTTAAAAGCAACGATGGAAATCGGTCTACAGAGAGAAGATTTATATCCGCAATTATTACCATATTTAAAAGGATTGATAGAAGAAGAGAGTGCAAAGTTCGTTTAAATATAGTAAGTCATTGATACAAAATAGGATTGGAGAAACATTTGATGAGAATCTTAGTTGTAGGTGGTGCTGGCTATATTGGCTCACATGCAGTTTATCAGTTAATTGAAAAGGGTATGGAGGTTGTGGTGATCGATAATCTTTATACTGGCCATGAAAAAGCCGTTCATCCAAATGCAATTTTTTATAAAGGAGATATTCGGAATAAATCTTTCTTAAGAGAAATATTTCAACAGAAAAAGATTGAAGGCGTTATTCATTTTGCAGCCAAATCATTAGTTGGTGAATCAATGAAAAACCCAATTCATTATTTTGATCATAATGTTTATGGTACGCAAAATCTATTGGATGTAATGAATGAATTTAAAGTTAAATACATTGTATTTTCTTCCTCGGCCGCAACATACGGAGAGCAAAAACAAATGCCAATTACCGAAGATTTGGAAATGAAACCTACAAATACTTACGGTGAAACAAAGCTAATGATGGAAAAAATGTTGAATTGGTGTGACCAAGCATATGGCATAAAATACGTTGCACTTCGTTATTTCAATGTCGCTGGTGCTAAAGAAACAGGTGATATTGGAGAAGACCATACTCCTGAAACACATTTAATCCCTTCTATTTTACAGGTTGCTTTAGGACAGAGAGAGCATATTACCGTATTTGGAAATGATTATGACACACGAGATGGTACATGTATTCGTGATTATATTCATGTGGAAGATTTGATTAGTGCTCATACTTTAGCGCTTAGTTACTTAATAAGTGGTGGACAGAGTAATGTTTTCAATTTAGGGAGTGAGAAAGGATTTTCAGTAAAGGAAATCATTGATGCAGTTAGTGAAGTGACAAATCAATCAATCTCTCTGAAAATAGGAGAAAGACGCCAAGGTGACCCGGCTATTCTAATTGCATCATCCGAAAAGGCTAAAAAAATTTTAGGCTGGTATCCAAGGCGAAACGATATTCGCCAAATCATTACTGATTCATGGAACTGGCATAAGAGTCATCCAAGGGGATATGGGGATTAACTAGCTATTATATGAAAATGAAAGACTATAAACGAATAAGCGAATGTCAATAAAAGCCCGATTTCTCAATTATAATGTGGAGAAATTGGGCTTTTATTATTAAAAATGTGAAAATTTAAAATTGTTATCCTTTGACATTTTGTATACGTTTGTATACGTTATAGTTAATGAACTAGTGTATACAAATGTATACAAATGAGGGGGTTAATAAATGAGAAATGAAGAATTTAACGATCATCACAAAGAAGGAAAGCACCGTGGGGATGGCTCTAGACGAAAAGAGCATCACCGAAATGGGGCAAAAACTTTCCGCCGTAGAAGAGCAATCGGTTTTTTAGAAATGATGAATATTAAGCGTTCGACATTGATGCAACAGTTAAATGCACCAGAGTTTCAATCAATTCACCAAATTATCGTTGGCGAGTTAAAGGCTATAGATATGGTAATTAATGAATTTGTTAAAGTGTTTGAAATCCACGAAAGTGAACTAGAGGAAAAAAGTGAAAGTACAAATGAAACGGCGGCATTGGATTCTAGTGAGTTAATCGAAAATGATGAAAAGTGACCCTTTGATGTAGGGAGATGAAAGCTGTAGGAGGATTTGTTGATGGATGGTGAGATAACATGTGGGGGTTGAGAAGCTATATAAAGCCGTATTGGAAATCTGCTTTAATTGCTCCGTTATTTATGATTTTTGAAGTGTTTTTTGATTTGCTTCAGCCAAAATATGCGGCTGATATTGTTAATCTTGGTTTAGTAAAACATGATATCCATACGATTGAACAGACTGGTGCTTTAATGGTTTTGGTAGCTGTATTGGGGTTACTAGCGGGCGTAGGGTGTAATTACTTTGCAATTCGAGCATCTCAAAATTTTGGTGCAGATTTAAGAGATGGACTATTTACGAAAGTTCAAGCATTCTCTTTTGAAAATCTTGATTCGTATAAGACGGGATCGTTAATTACTCGAATGACAAATGATGTTGTGCAAGTTCAAAACCTATTAAGAATTGCATTGCAATCGCTTGTGCGTACACCGGGCTTATTAATCGGTAGTGTTATTATGGCGATATGGATCAACTCACGTTTAGGATTAATCCTTATGGGAACTTTATTTGTGTTAGTCATACTGTTAGTCATTTTAATTCGATTTTCTTACCCCCTATTTTCGAATGTCCAAGCAAAGCTTGATGCTGTTAATAGTCGCTTACAAGAAAATTTGGCCGGAATTCGAGTTGTAAAAGCTTTTGTGCGTTCTGATTACGAAACGAAACAATTTAAAATTGCAAATAAAGATTATTCGCAAAGTGCTATAAAAGCTGCGCGTGTGATTGCGATGAATACACCGATTGTTACATTTATTATGAATATGTGTCTCGTAGGAATTCTTTTGTATGGTGGAAATCTAGTTCGAATGAATTCAGTTCAAGTTGGAGATTTAATTGCATTTATAAATTATGTAACGCAGGTTCTTTCATCTTTACTGATGGTCAGCACAATTCTTGTAAATATTTCGCAATCTAGCGTGTCTGCAAAACGTATTCAAGAAGTACTTACAACAAGACCTACAATTGAAAATGCTCTAGAGCAAGATCACACTTCTGTCTCAGGTAATATGATTGAATTTCATCAAGTAGGATTTTCTTATGGAAGTTTATCAAATGAGGATGAAGCAATTTTGAAAGACGTGAACTTTGAGGCAAAGCAAGGTGAAACAATCGCAATTATTGGTTCAACTGGTTCTGGAAAAACTTCATTAGTTCAGTTAATCCCAAGACTATATGATGTTACAGTGGGATCGATTTTAATGGATGGAGTAAATATTCAAAGACTTCCTCTTTTAGAACTTAGGAAGAAAATTGGAATGGTACTACAAGAGTCATTTTTATTTACTGGTTCAATAAGAGATAATATTGCATTTGGAAAATCGGATGCGACTCAAGAGGAAATTGAAGCAGCTGCAACAGTCGCACAGGCTCATGATTTTATTTCCAAATTACCAGATGGTTATGAAACGAAAATCGGACAAAGGGGCGTCAACTTGTCTGGAGGACAAAAACAGCGAATTTCAATCGCCCGTGCATTACTAATTAAACCACCTGTTTTAATTTTAGATGACAGCACGAGTGCTTTAGACCTTAATACGGAAAAGAGGCTACGTGATTCTTTAAGTCATTTAATGAATGATAGCATTACTTTCTTAATTGCTCAGAAAATTTCTTCTGTCGTAAATGCAGAGAAAATACTTGTGATGGAGGATGGGGCCATTGTAGGAAGCGGAACTCATAAAGAATTAATGAAGACATGTGTGGTTTACCAAGAAATTTATAAATCGCAATATGGTGAGAGGGAGGTTTACAATGTCCAATAACAACAATTCGAATATGAAAAATTCACCAAACCTCTTTCAAAATAGTTTTCGCCCAGGACAACACCATCAGGGAATCCCTAAAGTAAGGTCTAAGAATGCAAAGACAACAGTATTTAGAATATGGAGTTATTTAAAGAAGCAGCGCCAAGGATTATGGATTGTCATTATTGCTACTGCTTTAACTTCTTGTTTTATGCTCTTAGCACCTTATTTAATAGGAAAAATCATTGATCTCTATATTGTTCCTCAAAAGTATAAAGGAGCACTTTTATTGAGTTTTGTATTACTTGTTGTCTATTTATTAGGCTCAGCTTCTACATGGCTTCAGCAATATGTCGCTTCAAGTGTATCGCAAAATACAGTGCGAGATATGAGGCAGGATTTATTTGAAAAATATCAAAGTTTACCAATTCCGTTTTTTGATCAAAAGACACATGGTGAATTAATGAGCCGAACGACGAATGACCTTGAAAATGTATCGAATACATTAAATCAAATAGTAGTCCAGTTAATTTCAAGTATATTTATACTAGTCGGCAGTGTTGCCATGATGCTCAGTTTGAGTGTTTGGATGACTTTGATTACACTTTTAACTGTACCGTTAATCACGTTTATTACGAAAAAAATTACGAAATATACTCGTCATTACTTTTCAGAGCAACAGAAGAGTTTAGGAGAAGTAAATGGGTTTGTCCAAGAAAGCATTTCAGGCTTAAGAGTAACGAAAGTTTTTGGACGTGAAACGAAATCAATCGAAGAATTTAAAGAGATGAATGAAAGACTACGAGTGGTAGGTTTAAAAGCTTTAAGTATTTCGGGCTCAATGGGACCAATCATGAATGCGATGCGAAATTTAAGTTTCGTTATTATTGCCGTAGTTGGTGGCGTATTTGCATATCATCACGTGATTACAATTGGAGTGATTGTTAGTTTTCTTAATTATTCAAGCCAATTTAGCCAGCCACTTAATCAGCTCGCTAATCAATATAATTTACTTCAATCAGCCATTGCTGGAGCCGAACGTGTATTTGAAATACTAGACTTGAAGTCTGAAACATTTGAAGAAACGAATCAAATCGTTGATAAAAAATTAACCGGTGAAGTTATATTTGATCACGTTCAATTTGGCTATACAAAAAATGTATCTGTTTTAAAAGACCTTTCCTTCCAAGCTTCTCCAGGTCAGATGATCGCTTTAGTCGGTCCAACCGGAGCGGGAAAAACAACAATTATTAATTTGTTGACGCGGTTTTACGATATCCAATCAGGTAGAATTTTAATTGACGGTGAAGAAATTAACAAATATGATAAACACTTTTTAAGAAAGCAAATCGGTTTAGTGCTACAGGATGCATATGTTTTTTCAGGAGCAATCCGAGATAATATACGATATGGTCGTTTAGATGCGTCAGATAAAGAAGTAGAAAATGCAGCTCGTTTAGCTAATGCGGACACGTTTATTAGAAAACTTCCTAAAGGATATGATACGCAATTAAATGCGGAAGGAAGTAACTTGAGCCAAGGTCAAAAACAGCTTTTGACAATAGCTAGGGCAGTACTTGCTAATCCATCAATTCTTATTTTAGATGAAGCAACAAGTAGCGTTGATACAAGAACGGAATTCCATATTCAAGAGGCAATGAAAACATTAATGAATGGAAGAACTTCATTTGTGATTGCTCATCGACTTAGCACCATTCGAGAGGCTGACGCAATCCTAGTCATTAACGATGGTCAAATTATTGAAAAAGGATCGCACGAAGAGCTCTTGAAGAAAAATGGCTTTTATTCAAATCTATATAATACTCAACTTGCAGAAGGACATGTGAGCTGAGGGTAGATGAATTTATAAAGATGATCTTCGATATAAAAAGGGGGTCATCTTTTTTCACAATAAATAAGCATGGCGGCAAAAAAATCGACGTATTTTCTTCCTCGGCTGCAACGTATGAGATACACCAGGTATTCGTGTAGCTGAAATTCCTAGTTTACTAAAGACTTAATTCATTCAAGCGAGGAGTTCTTTTACCCTGCTATCAGATTTATTAAAATAGTATAATTATTATTTTCAGAATAATCTAAATAGTGTATAATTCGGGATATATTTGCAGCTTGTATGTAAAACGAATATTTGAATCAAGGGGGAAATGAATGTGAATGTTGAAAAACGGACTTTAGATTTTATACCAGAGAATGAAAGACACGGAAATGCTCGAAGTTTGTTTTCAATTTGGTTTAGTGCAAATATGCAAATTACAACACTTGTAACTGGAGCTTTAGCAGTTGTATTTGGACTGAATTTTTTCTGGGGCGTATCAGCCATTGTAATCGGTAATCTATTAGGAGCAATTTTTATGGCCTCACATTCAGTTCAAGGACCAAAATTAGGGATTCCACAAATGATTCAAAGCCGTGCACAATTTGGTGTAATTGGAGCAGTTGTACCTCTTGTTATTGTGATCCTTATGTATATGGGATTCTTTGCTAGTAGTGGGGTTTTAGGAGCTCAAGCGATTAGCAGTGCATTTTCTTTACCAGTTAATGCTGGAATTGTTTTACTTGGTATTGTTACACTACTAATTACATTATTTGGCTATGACTTAATTCATAAAATGGAAAAGTATTTTGCAATTATTTTTACGATTGTTTTTTTAATAGTAACGTATAAGGCTCTAAGTCTACCTATGCCTTCAAAAATGTTCTCAATTGGACATGTTGAAATTGGTCCTTTTTTATTAATGGTTAGTATTGCAGCAACTTGGCAGTTAACATATGCACCTTATGTGGCAGATTATTCAAGATATTTACCAACGAATACTTCATCAGCAAAAACCTTTTTTTATACTTATGCGGGTACAGTAATCGGAACTGTTTGGATGATGTCATTAGGTGTTTTGTTAAGTCTTGCGATTCCTAAGTTTTTAGATAACTCAAGTACAGGGCTTGCTAATTTAGTTGGAAACCGATTCTCATTAATCATTTATATCGTTATTGTTTTAGGAGTTTTAGCTGTAAATGTACTGAATTTATATGGAGCGTTTATGTCCATTACAACAACTCTTGAAGCATTTACAAGATTAAAAGGTACAGAAAAAACACGTTTTTGGTTGGTGTTTATAACAGTAATTATAGGCACATCACTTTCTATTTGGGGTCAAGGGAACTTCTTACATAATTTTGAAAGCTTTATTTTATTGTTATCCTATTTTATGGTGCCATGGACTGCAATTAATTTAATTGATTATTATTTATTGAGCATGGGTGAATTTAACATACAGGACGTTTTTAATGTAAACGGTCAATATGGGAGATTTAATTGGACAGCTATTATTTCTTATTTCATTGCGGTGATTCTCGAAATTCCTTTCGTAAATGCTGAAATGTATGAGGGACCTATCGCTAAAGCATTAAACGGTACAGATATTGCTTGGGTGGTCGGTTTATTAATCCCTGTATTATTTTATTATTTACCTTCAAAACGAAGAAGAAAATCTTCAATTAATAGTAAGAAAATAAATGAAACGATATAAATAGTAAAGAAGGCTCCTCAAAAAATGAGGAGCTTTTTGTTACATATTAAGAAAGTATAAAATTGGTAACGATGAAAAAATGTCGGCTTAAGTGCAATTACGCCTCTGTATTCACCTGACGGCTCGCCAATCGGCGAGTTTTCTTTATGTGGAAATAACAAAATAAGAATGATCTCTTCTAATGGGAATTTTATTACTTTATTTTTCAACGTCAGTATGGCACTAAATTAAATTATTTTTGGCGAGGGAAAAAATTGTAAATCTAATAGTCTTGTAAACTGTATAATCAAAATGTACTATTTTAATATAGGACTGGGGGACGTCATGGAAGAAAAGAAATGGTCGATTATTTTAAGCGTACTTTTTTTATTGTTTGTTTATGTACTTATTCATTTTGAAATAAATGCTCGAAATATTGAAAACTCAGTTCAAAAATTACAGGATCGAGAAGTAGAGCCGAAGAAGAAACTTCATTTTGTCCTTATTTCACAAGAGTTCGATAATCCGTACTGGAGGAAAGTACAAGAAGGAGCAGATGTTGCCGCAGAAAAGTACGGCGTAAATGTTGAATACATTGGTCCTTTACGTACAAGTCCGGAAGAGCAAATTAAATTATTAGAAAAAGCAATTGCTTCTCAGGTCGATGGAATTATCGTACAAAGTCTTGATGAGAATACGTTTTCGCCCGTAATTAATAAAGCGGTTTCACAACATATACCGGTTATTACAATCGATACAGATGCGCCAAAAAGTAAGCGTATTGCTTATGTCGGTACTAATAATTTTAACGCTGGGGAGCAATTAGGAAGAGTTGTTGTAGAGGAAACAGGCGGAGTTGGGAAAATTGGCGTGATCATTGGGAGTGAAAAATCAGAAAGTCAGCAGGCGAGACTTAATGGTTTTTTAAATGTTGTTAACAAAAATCCGAATTTAGTAGTAAAGGAAATTGAGTCCTCTAATATATCAATCATTCAAGCAAAACTCCAAGCTGAAAATATGATGAGAAATAATAAAGATATTTCTATTATGGTTGGTACAAGTGCACTAGATGCAATTGGAATTTTAAATGCGTCAAAAAATTTAAAGCTAAATCAAGTTGAGATATTTGGATTTGATAATATTGAAGGTACACTTCAAGCAGTTCAAGATGATTCAATTAAAGCAACTGTCATTCAAAAGCCATATGAAATGGGCTATCAATCTGTTGGATTATTGATCGATTCATTACATGGAAAAGCTATTCATAAAGAAAATTTTACACCAACCGAGGTGGTGACGAAAGAAACGTTGATCAGGAGGAGAAACGTTGAAAATTAGAACGAAATTATTTATTTTTATCCCCATTCTCGTTATTTTATTGAATCTAGTTTCGTTTTTTGTTTTTGAAAATGGAAAGAAGGTTCAAGAGAGTTATAATTTAATGATTAATAAAATATTTTTATATAAGCAAATCTCTTTAGAAACCCAAGAAAATTTAAGCTTAGTTAGTAGTTATATTATAAATCCACAACCTAAGAACTATCGTTCAATTATCCAGCATAGAAGCAATCTGCAAAAATTAAAAAAGGAATTGTTAACGCATAATGCTACAAAAAATAATCAGCTCGTACTAGAGAATTTTACTCATATGATTGATTCATTTTTAGCGTTAGAATCTTCAATTACAGACAATCTTGTCTCTCAAAATTTTTCAAGCTATACAGATCAATACCGCGATATAGAGAAAATAGCAGGATTTATTAGAGAGGATAGTCAAAATTTAGTTGATTTAGAGCTTAGTAATTATCAGCCTATTTTTCGAAAGATTATTGCAAATACTCAGTCTATGAACCAATTAGGTGTACAGCTGTTTGTTATTACGACAGTCATTAGCATTGTTTTTGCGATTTGGCTCTCAAGAAGTATTGTTATTCCGATTAATCGTCTAGTTTATATGGCCAAGCAAATAGGAAAGGGAAATTTTAATGTAGCTCCTCCTACTTTGTATCAAAATAATGAAATTGGTATTCTTGGGAAAATCCTCAATGAAATGTCAAAGAATTTAAGTAATTTAATGATTAAAAATATTGAAATTGTAGAGAAGGATCGACTTGTGAAGGAGCTTGAATTAAAGGCCTTACAAAGTCAGATTAACCCGCACTTTTTGTTTAATACATTAAACGTTATCTCTAAGCTAGCTTATATCGAAGGGGCTGAACAAACGAGTGATCTAACTGTATCGACCTCGAATTTGTTGCGCTATAATTTACGAAAATTAGACGAGCCTGTAACTCTTTTGGATGAAGTAAGAAATGCAGAAGAATATTTTTCAATTCAAAAAGCAAGATTTAGAGATCGTGTACGTTTCGAATTGAATATTGAGGAATCTTGCTTAGGGCATAAAGTTCCTTGTTTAACATTGCAACCACTTCTTGAAAACGCATTTATACATGGTATTGAAGGGATGGAACAAGGTGCTGTAATAGGGATTACGATCAAGAATCTTGATAAGTATATTTTCATCGAGATTTATGACAATGGTGCTGGTATGAAGGAAGAAACTAGAGAAGCGCTATTAAGTTCATCTATGCCGATTATCTCTCAAAAAAGCTCAACAGGTTTAGGTACAACAAATGTTTTTAAACGCTGGCGCTTATTTTATGAAGAAGAAGATATTGTTGATATTAAAAGTGAAGTAAATAAAGGGACAACCATTATTTTAAAACTACCTGTCACATCATAATTTTATAATTGAAGGAGGTAACCTATGTATCGGTTATTAATTGTGGATGATGAACCATTAGAGCGTGAGGGACTTGAATTGATGATTAATCGCTCAATGCCTAATCAGTTTCAATTTGAACAAGCTAGTAATGGAAGAATAGCAATCGAAAAATCAATTGAATACCAGCCCCATATTATCTTTATGGATATAAAAATGCCAGGTATTCAAGGACTTGAAGCCGTTTCAGTAATCAAACAAAAACTGCCGGACACAAAAATATTCATTGTCACTGCATATGACTATTTTACATATGCACAAGAAGCAATCTCATTAGGTGTGAAGGATTATATTTTAAAGCCTGCTAAAAAGGACCATATCATCTCTTTATTGCAAAAGATGATCGATGAAATTGAAGATGATCATAAAAAGAGATTACAAGAATTAGAGGCTATTGAAAATTTATCACTTATACGACCTTTAACTGAAAATGAATATACATTAATGTTAATGTTTAATACTGTTCAAGAACTGAATGTGAATCAATTGTCTGGGATTCTAGGATTTGAGATGGAGTACGGTTATGCGAGTGTCATTAAATTGCCAAAAGAAATCATTCAAAATGATAAAGAACAAAGACGTGTTTATGAATGTGTTAGGCATTTTATAAAATCTTCGAGAGATTGTTTAATTAGTCCAGTTGTCGATGGTCAATTAGCTATATTTATACCAGTTCAACCGAAGCGTGAAGACAATCTCCAAAAGCTAGTATTCTATCAAGATGCTTTAAAAACGATTGAGTATATTGAAAATCAAACTGGTCATAAAACGGTAATTGGTATAGGGTCCTTAAATCAAGGAATTGAAGGATTTAAGAAATCATATAATGAGGCAATGCAAGCAAGCTTAGATTGCAATGAACTAGCGCGGGTTAGTCAATATTCAGAGAGAGTGTCTTTAAGTATATCAGATGATGAAAAGCAAATTCTTATCGATTCTTTTAGAAAAGCTGATTTAGAAGATGTGATGAACCAATTCAATCATTTATATGAAAGATTCGTTAATTATCATGTTTTAAAGGTGAGAACAGAATTAAATTCTCTTTTTAATCAAATTTTTCAATCTCTCCGCAATTCATCGATTGATGTTGAGAAATTCCATATCCCAGATATAGACGATCTCAATCAGTTGAAGATGATCGTGGAGCAACAAATCATTAATTTAATTACAAAAATCGATCGTGAAAAAGAAATTAAAACGAATCATATGATGGTATTGGCTAGAGAATACATGGCTCAACATTTCATAGAGGATATCTCGCTAGAGCAAGTGGCCAACTATTTAAAATTAAATCCAGTTTATTTTAGTAAATTATTTAAAAAGCAAACGGCTGAGACTTTCAGTGATTATTTAATGAACTTAAGAATTAATAAAGCAAAACAATTAATGGAAAATAGAGAATTGAACTTAAAAGAAATTTGCTACCAAGTTGGCTATAATGATCCGAATTATTTTAGCCGAGTGTTTAAAAAATGTACGAATGAATCTCCGAAAGAATATAGGAAGAAAGTTTTAATGAATATTTGAAGAATTACTGATAAATGTACTCATATATAATCTAAAAAGAGGGACAAACTTTCAATATGATGAAGTTTGTCCGATTATAAATACAATAAATTTATACTAGTAGAAGAGTAAGTTGCGACCTTTTCTTGACGTTATGTCGAGGAAAGGTTTTTTTATGGAGATGAAAACTCTAGGGTAGGCCAAGAATTCTAAAAAGCTTACAGCGTGGAGGTGCTAAACTATTTTTGGTCCGCCAACGCCGACCAAAATAGCAGCAGCTCACCACTTTATGAACCAAACTCCCACATTTATGAACAAATCCAGCTGCTTTAACCGACCGCTTGATCACAAGTGGTTATGTTTAATTTTTTCTAGTTTCTAGTATTTTTTAGTGTTTACAATCAGTCTATTACTTAATTAGAATTGAAAGTTTCTGCACTAATATGTCCTAAAGTTTAAAAAGTGCTAGTTTTAATATTCTGAATGTAACCGTTTTCTGTCATGAGGTAAATTAGTACAGGTAATAGACAAAAGAGTGAAGGAAATGGGTAAGCGTTTCCAATTGAAAACATGATAATCTTAATTTGTAAGCGTAACCAGAAAAAAAGGGGGAAATACTTTGAAAAAGTTAACAAGGATTTTTTCAATAATTTCAGTAATTTTAGTAATGACTCTTCTTGCTGCTGGATGTGGAACTTCTTCAACATCAGGTGATAGTAGTTCTGCTGGTAAGAAAAGCAAAAATGGTAAAGTTGATATCGGTATCGTTTTACCTACAAAAGATGAGCCTCGTTGGACTCAAGATGAAACTCGTTTTAAAAATGCTTTAAAAGATACAGATTATTCAGTTGAAATTTTATTCTCACAAGGTGACTCTGCTAAAGAAAAAGCAAACGTTGATTCTTTAATCGCAAAAGGCATCAAAGTTTTAATTATTTGTCCTCAGGACGGCGCTGCTGCTGCTGCTTCAGCTGAAGCTGCAAAAGCTGCTGGTGTTAAAGTTATTTCTTATGACCGTTTAATTACAGGTACTGACGCTGTTGATTACTATGTTTCATTTGATAGTGTTGCTGTAGGTGCTGCACAAGCACAATATCTTGTAGACCATGCTTCAGGTAAATCAGGTCAACCTTTATACCTATACGCAGGTGCTGCATCTGATAACAATGCATTCTTATTCTTCCAAGGTGCTTGGAAAGTTCTTCAACCAAAAATTGCTGATGGTACATTCAAAGTTGAAAACTCTGCTGCTGCAAATAGCTTAAAAGCTAAAGCTGATTTAACTCGTGATGAGCAAGCTAAAATTATCGGTCAAGTTACGACTAACTGGGACTTTAACGTTGCTAAAAACTTAACTTCATCTAACTTAACAAAAGCTACAAAAGCTGACAAAGGTGATGTATTAGTTCTAGCTCCAAATGATGGAACTGCTCGTTCAATCGCTGATACGTTTAAATCTGATAAAGATGTATCTTCATATATTATTACTGGTCAAGATGCTGAAAAAGCTTCTGTACAATACATCATTGATGGCAAACAATCTATGACTGTGTTCAAAGATGTTCGTACTTTAGTTACTGATGCAATCTCAACTGCAACTTCAATCTTAAAAAATGAAACACCTGATGCTTCAGGCGTTACAAACAATGGTAAAGCTGATATTAAAACAAAACAAACAGATATTATTGTTGTTGATCAAAGCACAGTGAAGAAAGACTTAGTTGATTCTGGATACTATAGTGCTTCAGACTTCACTGGATTGAAGTAATTAATATAAGAGACAATGCAAAATAGTGATGGTCTAACCGTCACTATTTTGTTAATTATTCAATTTAATCAAGACTGGATAGATGGCAAATTCGGGAGACGGATCATATGAGTGAATATATTTTGGAGATGAGAAATATCTCAAAAGAGTTTCCAGGCGTTAAAGCATTAAGCGATGTTAACTTCAAAGTTAAAAAAGGTGAAATACATTGCTTAGTTGGTGAAAACGGTGCTGGAAAATCAACCTTAATGAAAGTATTAAGTGGTATTTATCCTTTTGGAACATATACAGGTGATATTGTTTTTGGAGACGAAGTTCAAAAGTTTTCAAAAATAAGTGATAGTGAAAAAAAGGGAATTGGAATTATCTATCAGGAATTATCTCTTTTTCCGGAGTTGTCCGTTTACGAAAATATTTTTATCGGACATGAAATTAAAAAGGGAATCACTGTAGATTTCAATGAAACGATTGTAAAAGCAATCGAAATGCTAAAAAAAGTAAAATTGGATGTAAATCCAGACGTGCAAATAAAAGAATTAGGTGTAGGGAAACAGCAACTTGTTGAGATTGCTAAAGCACTTTGTAAAGATGTTAAATTGCTTATTCTTGACGAACCTACAGCTGCTTTAAATGAAGATGATAGTGAAAATCTACTTTTCTTAATGGAAGAGTTAAAGAATCAAGGCATTTCTTGTATTATGATTTCGCATAAGCTTAAAGAAGTAATTGCTATTGCAGATACTGTTACAGTACTTCGCGATGGGAAAACAATTTGTTCTTTAAATAAAGAAGAAATCACCGAAAACACAATTATTAAACATATGGTTGGTCGTGAGATTGACGATATTTATCCGAAACGTCCGAACCAGAAGTTTGGTGAAGTTTCATTAGAATTAAAAGACTGGAATGTATACGATCCAAAATTAGGTCGAAAGATTCTTCATGATATCAATCTAAATGTTCGAAAAGGTGAAATTATAGGGATTGCTGGATTGATGGGGTCTGGACGAACAGAATTAGCGAAAAGTATTTTTGGAAATCCAACAAAATTCAAACTTGATGGTTCTGTATTAGTAAAAGGTGAAGCGAAGCGCTTTAAACATCCAAAAGATGCAATAAAATCTGGTATAGCCTATGTAACAGAGGATCGTAAAGGCGATGGATTAATCCTTGAACAAGATATTAAAAACAATATTTCAATTACGAATTTATTCGAAATTTCCAAATCAAGTGTGATTAATCAACATGAAGAAATTGTCGTTGCTAATGATTACTTAAATAAGCTAAACATTAAAGCTCCTTCAATCACTTCAATCGTCGGAAAATTAAGTGGTGGTAATCAGCAAAAAGTATCATTGAGTAAATGGTTATTTACAAATCCGAATGTACTTATTCTAGATGAACCAACACGTGGAATAGACGTAGGTGCAAAATTTGAAATCTATAGCTTTATGAATCTACTGGTTGAGCAAGGCATGAGCATTATCATGATTTCCTCTGAACTTCCAGAAGTCCTTGGTATGAGTGACCGAATTTATGTTATGGCAGAAGGTAAAATAACCGGGGAATTATCAAGAGAAGAAGCAACTCAAGAGAGCGTTATGGCTCTAGCTACCGTTTAAGAGAGGTTGAATAAAATGAACTTTTTTCAAGAAGCAGGCATGTTATTAAGAAAAAACATCCGTGAATATGGAATGTATATTGCTCTTGCAGTAATAATGTTAGTATTTACTTTAAATACAGATGGACTATTTATGTCATCTCGTAACTTAAGTGACTTAATCAATATGACAGGTTATGTAGCAGTCCTTGCTGTAGGGATGACACTAGTAATCGTCATCCGTCATATTGACCTTTCAGTTGGATTCGTTGCAGGTTTTCTAGGAGCAGTAGTTGCTCTATTTCTAACACACGGCTTGCCAGTCTGGATCTCAATCATCGCAGTTCTAGTATTTGGTGCTGTTATTGGCTTAATTAATGGATTCTTTGTTGCTAATTTAGGAATACCATCATTCGTAGTTTCACTAGCTGGAATGTTAATATTCAAGGGACTGTTACTAATGTCTCTTGTTAAAACTGGTACGATCATCGTAGCTAACGAAAGCTTTAAAGCGATTGGAAATGGCTATATTCCTAGTTTAGGAGATTTGAACGGCTTACACTTATCAACACTATTAATTGGTGCGATCTCTATTATTCTTTTCATATGGAGTGACTTTAAAAAGCGAAGTGTAAACATAAAATATGGTTTTGAAGTACTTTCAATGTCAATGCAAATCATAAAATTATTATTTATTTCCGGTATCATTGGTTACATTTCCTATATTCTTGCAGGCTATCAAGGAATTTCTTGGACTGCTGTCATCATGCTTATTGTTGTAGCAGTTTATCATTTTATTACAACAAGAACTCCTTTAGGACGTCACATCTATGCAGTTGGTGGGAACCCTGAAGCTGCACAGCTAAGTGGTATTAGCGTAAAGAAAATCACTTACATCGTATTTGGTTCAATGAGTATGCTTGCGGCATTATCAGGCGTATTATTTACAGCTCGACTTGCATCTGCTTCTCCCCAGGCAGGTACAATGTTTGAGTTAGACGCGATTGCTGCAGCTTATGTAGGTGGTGTTTCTGCTGCAGGTGGTGTTGGTAAAGTAACAGGTACAATCATTGGTGCATTCGTTATGGCTTCATTAACAAGCGGTATGAACTTAATGGGTATCGATATTTCATACCAATACGTCATCCGAGGCGCAGTTCTTGTTCTTGCAGTTGTGTTTGACGTAATGACACGAAATAAAGGGAAATAATGATGAGAAACAGAAACGGTCTATGACTTGTTTCTGTTTTTTTATTTTATGGTTCTGTTAAGTTTGATGTTGATTTTGAGTTGGAAAAATGTTGAGTAATTAGAATTGGACTAAAGCATGCTTGAGCTACATATTTTTTTTGATTTAGACTCTATACTTGCCACTAAATCCTCTATTGTACCGAAGCATTTTTCGATTTCAGGCAAATGGTAAAATGTACTCGTAGTTTCAAAGTTATCTACTTCTTTGTTTGGTGAATATAAATAGACTTTTTTGCCACTTCCAAGAGCTATACCTAATTCAATATGGCTTCCTTTTCCTGCTGGAAATAAAACAACTACAAAATCAGCTTTCATTACAGCTTCCTTCTCTTCTTGACCTATTACTTTTAGTTCTTCAAGTGTTGCAACGTTTTCATTTGTTGTCCAATCATATGTATTAATGAATCCTTTTTCTATTAAAATTTTACTAACATACCTAACCAATTCAATATTTTTAAGACTTGATGCAAGATAAAACTTCATTATTTCCCCTCCATTTTATTCTAAATTTTATCATAAATTCGAATGACTCTTATTAAACAACCTGCCATTTTATTGAATAACAAAAGCGATCTTCTTATTGAAGAATCGCATTTGTTAGTTGGACAGCCAGTAAAATAATAATGAAACGATTATGTTTGGAAATCCTATTAAAGCTAATCTTATAGTTGTTTCAAGTCGCCCACGTCTATCTTCTTTTGATTCAGATGAATAATTTGCACGCATTCGATCACCACTAACCAGTGAACCTGAAAATAACATTGATAACACAATAAACACAACTCCAGTTGCTCCTGTAATTAGTGATGCGTTATTAATTCCAAATATGAATAAAGAGACCAAAACCCCAATTATTGAAAGTATGATACCAAAATAGAAATATTTCATAGATTTCTCCTCTTCCAATTTAATCCATATATAATTTTATTCAATGTTTATTAATAAAGTCCTTTTCTTATTAAACTATACTGGCGTTTACTTAAATAAAAAAAAGCTACCGAAGCAGCTTAAACGTTGTTTACTATAGCATGTGTTTCAATTACCTATTTCAAGAATAATTCTCCATAAAAAGGATAAAGGGTATCCAAATGCTATTAAAAATACAGTCGTAATAACCCATCTATATTTTTGGTTTTTTAGTTTTAAGTTTAAAACAACTAAACCGATTATGTATAATAATGTAATTCCATATGTTTCAACCATTTAATTTCTCCTTTTTAACTAAACAGCTTTTTATTCAATTATCAAATTAACTTCCCATGATAATCCGTATTGAACTAGCGCAATGCTTTAGTTGAATAAGAGTATATGTGTCAATTAAACATTTTGATAATTAAAGGGATCATGATATAAGAAACTAATGGACCAACCAATCCAAAACCAAGAAAAATTGCAACAAACTTGCCAAAAGTCGATAAACCTTTATTTCGTTCATCATTTAAACTTTCAAGTTTAGAATTCAGCGCTTTTAATTCTTTTAGAATTTCTTTATTTAGCTCTTCAGACATTATAATGATCTCCTTTAAATTAGTAATTTCTAATTTTAGTATAAAATAAATTGGAATATTTTGTAATTAATATTTTCTAGAAGTTTAGTTTTTTATTAAACTAGACTGTCATTTAGATGCTTAAGAATTTCAACAATCTACGCTAACAGAGCCTATTTTTAAAATTGGATTGTCTTTTGCAAAGGGTGAATGTATAGCGAAAAGAGGAAAAACAATTGTTTTCTAGAATAGTTAAGAAATGAATAAATTGTTAAATTTTGTAAAAAGGAGTGGGGTGCATGAAAGGCAATTCAGCAATTATAGGAGCATCAATTATTATTGGTTGTGCGATTTTAGGATTTTTCATACAGTTGACATTTTCAAATAATAAAAACGAACCATCCAAAATTTCGAAAGAATACAAATTTGAAATGATTCCAGTTAACGATAATAATGTGATTATTTTTAATAAAGAAACTGGAGAATATTGGAGAAAGTTTTTACCGAAAAATGAAGGACCTACAAACTGGGAAAAAGAAAAATCCCCGATTACAAATTAGTTTTTGGTATGGTTGGAAAAGGAGTAAAGCAACATGTTCTTTGGGAAAGTATTACTTACAATTGGAACAATATTTTTCATTTTAGCATTACCTGTGGCTTACTTTATTGGAGGCATGTCAACAGATGATCCAAGTTCCCCATGGTGGGCTTTTTGGGCTGGATTCTTTATTATTGAAGGAATACCAACATTAATCATCTTAAGTAGTCTAGTAATCATAAAGATTGTTAAGAGTGATGAGAAGAAATATAAGGAATCTCATTTGAAAGAGAAATAGTTGTAAAGATAGAATATAAGTTTACTAAGAATGTCTAATTAGGCATTCTTTTTTTATTTCAAAACAATATTTTAATTTTAAATTTTAATTATTTGAATATCAAAATATAAAAGCATGAGCTTCCTCCTTCACCTAATATAATAGAATATCTTTCGATTAATCCTTCTTGAATGGAGTGAGTTTTATGCTTGAAGTTAAAGGGTTGGCTTCTTATTCACCTTTAGGGCATTTGAATGAATTTCGGAAAAATCCTCTACAGTTTTTAATTGATCTTTATACAAACCATGAAACGATTGTTTCTTTTCGATTTGCTCATCGTAAAATGAATTTGCTATTAGATCCAGATCTCATAAGAGAAGTATTAGTAACGAAACAAAATTCCTTTCATAAATCAAAACCATTTCAGGAGATGAAAACCTTACTTGGAGAGGGTTTATTAACAAGTGAGGATGAAGTACATATGCGCCAGCGTCGTTTAATTCAACCTTCGTTTACGAAGCAACATATACAATCCTATGCAGAGGATATGACGATGATCACCGAGGAGTTTATTCGTTCTTGGAATGACGGAGAAGAGCGTCTAATTAGTAGAGATATGATGGAGCTTACATTAGCGATTATTGCTAAAACGATGTTTAGTATGGATATGAAACAAGGGCATGACCGAGTTGGGCGGCATTTCGATATTATTATGGATATAGCGACGAAGAGAATCCGGTCTGTATTAAAAACGCCTCTTTTGTTGAACACACCAAAAAATAAATCCTTAACGGAGGCTATTAAAGCGATAGATAAGGTACTATATGAAATTATTGAAAAAAGAAATAACTCGGATACTAAGGATGATTTACTTGGACTGTTAATGCGAGCAAGAGACGAAGAGTCAAAACAGGGAATGACTAATCAACAATTAAGAGATGAAGCAATGACAATATTCCTAGCAGGTCATGAAACAACAGCAAATGCATTATCATGGTGTCTTTATCTATTAACTCAGCATCCAAATAAGGCTAAATTATTATATGAAGAAGTAGATCGCGTTCTTGGAAAAAGACGTGCAAATTATCATTCGATGAAAGATTTAATTTATACGCAGCAAATTATTTGGGAAAGTATGCGTCTTTATCCGCCTGCATGGCTTATAAGTAGGAAAGCAGTAGAGGATGTTAGTATTGGGGAATACAGAATTCATAAAGGGGAAACCGTTATGATGAGCTCATATATTATGCAACATTCCGAAAAGTATTTCCAAAATGCAGGGGAGTTTATCCCAGAGCGCTTTAAAAATGGAAAGGTAGAAGGTGTACCTGAGTTTGCGTACTTTCCTTTTGGTGGTGGACCACGTGTTTGTATCGGGAATCATTTTGCAATAATGGAAGCAACTTTAGTATTAGCAACCATTGTGCAGCATTTTTTTATTGAACTAGCACCAAATCATCATAAAGTAGAGACAGAACCGCTTATTACACTTCGTCCGAAAAATGGACTTCGAATGATTGTAAAAAAGAGAAAATAAGCAGAATAAAGTACCTATAGCTATGTAAGTGTCTTTTCCTAGGTTTTCTCATAGAATATAACATTCTCTATACCGTATTTTTGGAAGGGGTTATATTACTTGGAAAAGACAAGACTTACTGGCCGGATTGTTACACAGGATGATGCGGACTATGAACAGGCCAGAACAAACAATACTTTAAACAATCCAAAATTTCCTAAAATTATCGTATTTTGTCAAAATAAGCATGATGTATTAAATGCTTTGAATTGGGTGAAGGAAAATAATATGCCATTTAGAGTCAGAAGCGGCAGGCATAGCTATGAAAATTTTTCACTCGTAAATGGTGGGCTTGTAATAGATGTTAGCGAGATGAATACAGTTACTGTTGATTGCAAAAAAATGACGGCTAAAATACAAGCCGGGGCTGATTTAGGGAAAGTTTATAATATACTTTGGGAAAATGGTACGACAATTCCAGCAGGAACAGAAAGCAGTGTTGGTCTTGTTGGTCTTACACTTGGTGGGGGCATTGGAATGCTGTCACGATTGTATGGACTTACATGTGATAATTTGCTTGAAGTAGAAATAGCTGTATCGAATGGAAAGGGAAAAGCTAAAATCATTAAGGCAAATAAGAAACAAAATAGTGATCTATTTTGGGCTTGTCGTGGCGGTGGCGGAGGGAATTTTGGCATCGTAACGTCTCTTAAATTTAAAGTGCATCCAATTTCAAACGTATCAATCTTTTCAATTATATGGGAGTGGGAAGATTTTGAAGCTGTTTTTGAAGCATGGCAAAATTTGGCAATTAGTACGGACAACAAATTAACTTCAGAAATTGAATTTAAATCAAAGGAAGTAAATCAAATTATTGCTCAAGGTGAATTTGTAGGCCCGGTATCGAAATTAAGAGAACTGCTCCAACCACTAACAGAAACCGGATCACCTATAAAAGTGGATATAAAGGAAGTTCCTTATATTGAAGCTGTTCACTTCTTTGACGATCCAAGTGGTAACATACCTGCTCTTAAAAAGAGATCAGGATCTTTTCTTAATAAAACTTTTCCAAAGAGAGCAATCTTAATAATGAAAAGTTTTCTAGAAAATACACCAAATGAAACATCTAGCATTTGGCATCAATCTCTTGGTGGAGCAGTAAAACGGATAAGACCAGATGAAACGGCGTACTATTACAGGGATGCCATTATTGCTCAAGAGTATCTTTCTAATTGGAGCACACCTGAAGAAGAAAGAAGTCATATTCGATGGGTAGAAGAGTTAAGGAGTGCTTTATCAAGTTACACTACTGGTGACTATGTGAATTGGCCTGATCGATTTATTAGAAACTGGCCAACGGCATATTATGGTGGAAATTTACAGCGTCTTAGAATCGTGAAACGAGAATATGATCCATACAATCTATTTAATTTTCCACAAAGCATTCCACCATTAAATTTTTGGTTTTGAACTGAACACATGCAAATGCATAACCGACCGATAAGATTTGTTAATTTGGTCGGTTATTATTTATGTCTAATTCTGTTTCTTATTTCCATTAATAAAGATAATATAATTCAATATTCCTGCTAAAAATAAGTACCCAAAACCGAATATAACGATTTGATAGTTTTTATCTACATAACCAAAATAACAACACGCCAAAGTTATAGGTAAAACCATTATAATAATGCAAAACTTAAGCACAAAACTAGGATAATCCATATGTTTTTCACCTTACAAAAGTATTTTTTATTTTAATTAGTTTTTCTTATTTATCATTAGATATTCTTTTTTATACAAAAATGAAATTCTCTTTTATGACTTATACTAAATTAAGAAGTAAAACTATTAAATAGAAGGTGTCAAAATGAATGATAAACAAATTGTAGGTGAAAAGGCAGTAGAGTATGTAAAAGATGGTATGATCGTTGGATTGGGTACGGGATCGACCGTTTTTTATACGATAAAAAAGCTAGGGCAATTAGTTAAAGACGGACTAAATATAAAGGGTATTGCAACCTCTGTTCAGACGGAAAAGCTTGCTAAAGAGGTTGGAATCCAACTCACAAGTTTTAGTGAAATTGAGCAAATTGATATTGCGATAGATGGGGCAGATGAAATTAATCCAGACTTGGAGCTAATTAAAGGAGGAGGAGGCGCGCTTTTAAGAGAGAAAATCATTGCGAAGGCAGCTAAAACATTTTTAGTAGTTGCCGATCCAAATAAGATGGTAGAGAAATTAGGTAAGTTCCGACTTCCGGTAGAAGTTATTCCATATGGCATGGAAATGACTATGAAACAGATTAGAGCAATTGGTTTATGCCCTGAAATTCGTTTAAATGGAACGACACCGTTTATTACGGATAATGGAAACTATATTTTTGACTGCAATATACCTAATAACGTTCAATCTGAAATAATAGAAAGAGAGCTTAACTTAATACCTGGTGTGGTAGAAAATGGATTATTTGTTGGTATGACCGATCTTGTTATTACCTTGGACAAAGATAAGAATGTAATATTATTAAGTAAATAGTACATAGTAAATTATCGCACTCAATGAAATGAAAAAGTATATACTTGCCCCTTCTTTCTATTTACCTAATAATAGGATTAAAAGAATAAATAGGAAGAGGGGGATTCCATGCAATTGAGAGTTTCGGCTGTTCAATATCATCTTCACACAATTAACTCCTTTGAAGAGTTTGAAAATCAAGTAGAGCATTATATTAAAACTGCAGAGGAATTTGAAGCGGATTTTATCATTTTTCCGGAATTTTTTACGACTCAGCTTATGTCTATTGGCAATGAAAAAGGTGAAGCGTTAACGATTCAAGATTTACCTAGCTTTACGGAGCAATATCGCTCTTTATTTATTAAGATGGCTAAACAATACAATGTCCATATTATTGGAGGAACTCATGTAATCCGTAAAGGTGATAGACTATTAAATGTTGCACATTTGTTTTATCCAGATGGTCGTATTGGTGAGCAGGCAAAGCTTCATATGACGCCAACTGAGGTTAATGAATGGAATATGAGTACAGGGGATGGCTTAGAGGTTTTCGAGACAGATAAGGGTACGGTTGCTATGCTAACTTGCTATGATATTGAGTTTCCGGAAATCGTTCGAATGGCAAAGGCAAAAGGTGCAGATGTTATTTTCTGTCCATCGTGCACAGATGATCGTCATGGATTCCATCGAGTTCGTTATACATGTCATGCAAGAGCAATTGAAAATCAAGTATATGTCGTCAATACGGGTACGGTCGGTTCACTTCCAACCGTTGATTTTATGCGTGCAAATTTTGGTCAGGCAGCAGTGATTACTCCTAATGATATTCCGTTTCCTCCGAAAGGCATTATGGTGGAAGGTGAAATTAATCAGGATATGATTGTGACAGCTGATCTTAATTTAGATTTATTATATAAAGTTCGTGAAAAGGGATCTGTTACAACATGGCGTGACAGACGAACAGATCTTTATCCAGATTGGTAATTTGAATAAGTTTACTCTTAAAGAGAAAAGAGGATTCAACATGTATCGAAAAGAATTTTTTGTTTTCGAACAAGACAAACCAGTCCCAGTAGTAATCCGAAATTATAATGAGAATGACTTTGCAGATTTAATTCGCATTCAACAAGAAAGCTTTCCACCGCCATTTCCATCAGAGTTATGGTGGAATGAAGAACAGCTAAAAAATCATGTGACTCTCTTTTCGCAAGGCGCGTTATGCATCGAAGTAAATGGTCAAATGGCAGGTTCCATGACTGGTTTGCGCGTCGATTTTAATCCTCAAAAACCGGACCATTCATGGGAAGAGGTTACAGATAATGGCTATATTCGTACCCATAATCCGAATGGGAATACCTTATATGTTGTTGATATAGGCGTCAGACCAACTTACCGGAAATTAGGTTTAGGCAAGTGGCTAATGTTTGCAATGTATGAAGTTGTCGTTCACCTAGGTTTGGAAAGATTACTAGGTGGAGGAAGAATGCCAGGCTACCATAAAGTCGCAAATAATCTGTCACCAGAACAATATGTAGATGCTGTAGTTAAAGGTGATTTAAAAGATCCTGTGATTAGCTTTTTACTACGATGCGGTCGCATGCCAGTTAAGGTTGTAGCTAATTATTTAGAAGATAATGAATCATGTAATTATGGGACTCTAATGGAATGGAGAAATCCATTTATACATTCTAATTAAAAGGAGATTATGAAAATGGAATATAGAAGAATTACGAATATTAATGACCCATTATTTAAACAAATGCATCAGCTAATGCAAGATGTATTTCCTCCAGAAGAAGTATTAGAATTCGATCTTTGGAAAGAACCCTTGGAGGATCCAGGAATTCGTGTTTTTGTTGCAGTCCATGAAGATAAAGTTGTTGGCGCTACAGAATATCGCTATTATGAGGATTTTAATGTTGCCATGACTGATTTTACAATAATTGGACAAGCCGGTTTAGGAATCGGTCCATATTTAGCACAAAATAGATTAGTAGATTTACAAACGTTAGCAGCTGAGAATAATAAGAAGTTATCTGGCATGTTTGCTGAAATATATAATCCTTATAAAGTAGAACACTATGAGTTTGGCGGCGTTAAACCAATGGACCCGTATGTAAGACGTGAAGTATTAGCTCACCTAGGCTATAAGCGACTAGATTTTGATTATGTTCACCCATCATGGAATAACGATGGTGAGGCTGTCACAGGACTTGATTTATGTTTCCTTCCGATGAACGAAGAAATAAATGAACTGCCATCAAGCTTAATCGTAAAATTTCTGAAGCGTTATTACACAGTATTATCAAATAGACCAGATTCATGGTATTCAATGATTGAAAACTTAGAAAAAAAAGAAAAAACTGCATTAGTGTATTTCTAATAACATTTAGCCACCAAAAAAAAGCTTGTCGATCAAGTCTATACATAGACATGTCGAGAAGCTTTTTTAATGTTCTATTTAGTAGACTTAATAAATGTCGAACAATGCTTTTATCGTAATCTTTAATCTGACTGTTTTTGTTTTTCTTTTTCCTCTTTTTTATTATTCACTGAAGTAGTATAGGTTTTGTTTTTTTCGGAACCTTTTATTAGCTTGTAAATATAATCAGAAGTGAGTTTATAGCTATCTTCAATCTTTGTCGTTAAATAACTTGCTCGTTCAAATATAATAGAACGGATATTGTTGAGTTGGTGAGAGACTCTTTCCAGTAACGCCTCTTGTGTATCAAGTCGATCTAAAACCCCATGTTGAAATTCTTCTTGCTGAAGTAAACTATGAGCCACTTCATTCTGTTTTTCGATTAACTGATTTAATTGTAAGGAAAGAGTTTGGTTATCAGATTCACTTTTTTCTAAACGTTTTGTTAAATCTGTATACGCTTTATTTAAACTAATCATTTGATCAATAAGCGTTTGTTTCTCTAGACTTTCATTTGCGTCTAATATTTGTAACCGTTGAATCATTGCGCTATCGAATTTTTCGCGCTCATGGTTACTAACTATGAGACTATTTATTTGATTTATAACATGATTCCATTGGTTTGTTTGCAATTCTTCTAATTGTTCATAATGCGGCTTCAAATCAGAAATTGATTTTTCTATGTTCATGTTATTCTTTTGTTGCTCTTCCATTAGTTCAGCTAAATAATTATGCCGAACAAGCCCTTGATTTGCTGTTTGAATTTTTTCATTGTTTTTAAAAACATCAGGGTGTTCATTCTTATTAATAAATAATCCCACTACTATTTCTCCCTTTCTTTATTTTTTTCTAATATTTTATGTTCAGGAATAGATGGGGGAACTTGGGTTTATTTAGTTGGGCTAACGTGTAGTTAGAAAAATGCTTTTCTAGGAAGTATGGATTAAATAGTGGTCTGGCTATTTTTAAATATAAATTTTAGTAAAAGAGTAACTGCCGATCAATATAAAGTGGGAATTTAACTTACTTTCATCTGAATCTCTTATTAAATTAATATGTTAAATACAAGGATAAAGACCTATCCAAATGACTTTATAACGATTTAAAAATGTTATCTGAAAATTAAGTTAATTTGTATCACCAGCCTATTATCTTTGAATAGTATGATGTAAGGTGGTGATAATTTATGGATTTAGGTTTCGGACTTGCGGATTGGATGCTATATACTTTATGGGCGGTTATGGGATTATTGATTCTTGATTTTTTAGTAGCATTTATTCGTTCTTTCTGGAAAGGTTCATTCGATACTTCTTTTATACTAGGATATTTAAAAGATATTCTTTACTTTGTATTCCCATTGCAGTTTTTAATATCGATGTATTCACTTGATCCTTCTGGTTGGATTCTAATTACATTTTATTTTATCTGCGGAATCGCAGTTGTTATTAAATATTTGAAAGACATTTTTAGTAAATTTCAATAAGTATTGAAAGCCCTCTCAATAGAGGGCTTTTTTATTTTCAAAATATAGTTTTTTTATACATAAATTTATAGGCACCAATGGGCTGATAACTTCATAGGATATTCAAAAAATTCCCTAAAAGGAAGTCATGTTTATGAAGAAATATCAATGGATAAAATGGCGAAGATTTATTATTTGGTTAGCAGTTATTGTAATTATTGGTACTGTGCTTACAGAAGGGGGACCAACTTATTGGCGTGTAGCAATATCAATCGCAAGTTTATTATTCCAGTTGCTCTTTGGGATACTGTTTGTGATTATACAGTTTGTAGCAATTTTCTGGTTTTTAGCTAGGGGACGTACTTATTGGATATTACCTGGTGAAACTGGTGCGACGTGGGATGATTATCGTGGAAACCCTGAGATTGTTGAAAATGCAAAACGAATCGTGACGCTATTGAAAGGTGTTAAAACATTTAAGGAGATGGGTGGAGAGGTAATACGTGGATTGCTGCTTTGTGGTCCTCCTGGTACAGGGAAGTCCTATCTTGCTCAAGTAATTGCCAATGAAGCTCAAGTACCTTTTGTTTATGCTTCGGCACCAAGTTTTCAAAACATGTTCTTTGGCGTAGGGAATTTAAAGGTAATGAGAATATACCAAAAGGCTAGAAAGTTAGCTAAAATTTACGGGTCGTGTATTATTTTTATAGATGAGGTCGATGCAATCGGAATGTCTCGCCAAGGCGGAGGTGCAGCTGGTGGCGGGGGAATGTTCGGTATGGGAATGGGCACTGGTTTATTAAATGAGTTGTTATTACAATTGGATCCTCCAAATATTGATAATTCTAAAATTGCTAAATTGCTTCGCTCACTTGGGTTGCGGAAAAAGAAAGCAGATCGTCCAGCGGTTCTGACGATTGCAGCTACAAATTTACCTGATGTACTTGATCAAGCGTTACTTCGACCAGGTCGCTTTGACCGAAAGCTCTGGGTAGATGCTCCAGATTATGACGGAAGAATCGACGTTTTCCAATATTATCTTAAAAAGGTGAAAAGTGACGATACTCTAACACCAGAGCGGGCTGCACTTGATACAATTGGCTACAGCCCAGCACAGATTAAACATATTGTGAATGAGTCTGTCGTAATCGCTCATCAGCGAGGCGCAGTGCTTACAAATTATACTGACTTTAGGGATGCAATGGAGACTTATGAGTGGGGACTTAAACAGCCACTTAGATCCATGAGTGAAGACGAAAAGACGAATGTAGCTTACCACGAAGCAGGTCACGCGGTTGCTCAATATTTACTAAAACCACATGATCGAGTATGGAAAGTCACAATTATTCGTAGAGGTGACGCTCTAGGTCTAGCAGCAACTAAGCCAACAAAAGAAAGATATAACCGAAGCGATAGTGAGATTCTCGCAGCGATCCAAGTTTGTTTAGCGGCTAGAGCAGTAGAAGAAGAATTTCTACACAAAAAATTAAACGGTGTTACTTCTGACCTGCAACAAGCTACACTTCTTGGTGGTGCATATCTAGGCTTAGTCGGTATGGGAGATGAACTTTTCAGCTGGAATGCATTAGGCTCACAAGCAGAAGGTCTAAGAGCTCTTCGACCTAAAATCAATCTTCTTCTAATGGATCAAATGAACCAAGTCAAAAAACTTGTAAAAGACCACGCTGAATTCGTACATTCAATTGCACAAGAGCTTCTAAAAAGAGGAGACTTAACAGGTGAAGAAATTGAAGATATATACGAAAGCATATATGACCGCACTCGTCCTGAGCCTCCTATTGTAACGGTGGGAAGTTATTACGAGAAGAATATTCAAAGATTGTTAAAGGACTTTGATCAGTTACCTGAAAGCGAGTAAATTTGCGATTGAGGTCAGAGTGACTATATAAATAAGTGAACCCACAAGGTAATTAATTTCCTTGTGGATTTTTTACGTTATTTCTTGAATGGTGGAAAAGTGCTACTGACTTAAGTACGATATCGATGAATTTTAGCGAACGATTAATAGTGAGTGATGAGATCTAAATGAGTTCTGGCTATATATCAACAGGAGATGGTGATTATTAAGGAGTTTTAGTCAGATATCAACAGAGGAAGGTGATTATTAAGGAATTTTAGTCAGATATCAGCAGGGGAAGGTGATTATTAAGGAGTTTTAGTCAGATATCAACAGAGGATGGTGATTATTAAGGAGTTTTAGTCAGATATCAACAGAGGGTAGTGAGATATCAACGAGTATTAGCAATATATCAACGGATAATAGCAATATATCAACGAGTACTAGCAATATATCAACGAAGTTCACAACTTTATCAACAATGTTCACAGAGCGTTCGTATTTTGAAGCACTAATTTGGCTTTAATTTAACAAGCAAAATGAGTTCTAGCGTTTTACGAACAAACTCACTGCGTTATGCACAAAAACCATTGCTTTACGCACAAAAAAAGCTACTTTATGAACAAAACTCTGCACTTTATGCACGAACCTCCACAAAGTGTCACCACCCAAAATAAAGGAATTCTCAATAGATAAACTGAATCAAAATAAAGTCCTCACAATTAAAAGTATCTTTTCAATCCCAGAAGCATATTGATTAACAAATCTTAAATAGCATACTTGTCACAATAGATAGGAGAGTGAGTAATGGACAGTCTTTCAAACAAGCTAGGAAACGCAAATACAATCGACGAAGTAATTAATCAATTAGATGAGATTATTTCTATGAGTAATCAAACAAAAAGTAAACTAGGATATTTTGCTTCTTTATATCGGATGGTTACTATTAAAGTAAAAGAAGGGATTTTAGCAGATCAATTTGAAGATGGTGCAAGAATGGAAAGTCTGGATGTAAATTTTGCAAATTTCTATTTAAAAGCACTCAAAAATTATTTAAATGGTGACGCTTGTAGCCTTAGCTGGCAGTTAGCGTTTCGACAAGCGGAGGGCCGTAAATCTATTTTGCTACAGAATTTATTACTCGGTATTAACGCACATATTAATTTGGATTTAGGGGTAGCAGCTGCAATGGTATGCCGAAATACTGATATTTCATCTCTCTACAATGACTTTATGAATATAAATCGTATATTGGCATCTTTAGTGGACGAGGTAAGGGATGACATGGATCGAATATCGCCATGGATTGGTTTTTTAGACCGTATTGATCCAAAGGCTTCTAAGGCGATTATAAATTTCAGCTTAGAGAAATCACGGAATTATGCTTGGGATTTTGCAAAAAAGCTTGCAGGAGCCAAAGAGGCAGAGTGGGAGGGGCTAATTAAATTACATGATAATGAAGTTTCATCGATTGGCAACATGGTAGCACAGCCAAATGGTTGGATGCTAAAGACTGGCTTGTGGGCAATTCGTTTACGTGAATCTAAAAATATTGAAAGAAATTTAGATCTTTTAAATCATAATCGATTTGAAACTGCAACAACAGATGCTATTCAATTGTAAGATAAGGATTGTCATTTTTAGACCTTCATAGAAGAAATTTCGATTGCATAAATTGTATCGTTATTTGAAGCAATTGTGTAATCAGTACATATTAAAGGAGTGAATAAATTTGGAGGAACGTCAAAAAAGCTATGGACTTCTAGTTCGCCCAAGAGGATTAGTTGAAACAGATTTACCTCACAATTGGTTTAAAAGGATGCGAGAAAACTCTCCTATTTCTTTTGATCCGGATCGAAATTGTTGGGACGTATTTTGCTATAAGGATGTCCAAAATGTCTTACAAAACTATAAGCAATTCAGCTCAAATAGAAATGGATCATTTCCAACATTACTAAGCTTGGATCCTCCAATCCACCGAAGATATCGTAATATTGTAAGCCAAGCATTTACTCCTAAAGCAATTCAAGCACTCTCTCCAAGAATTAAAGCTCTTACAAATGAATTATTAGCATCACTAAAGGGAAAATGTGAGATTGATATTGTTGCGGATATTGCTTTTCCACTCCCTGTTATTGTCATTTCTGAAATGCTCGGAGTACCAAGTGAAGATCGTGAAAAATTTAAGGAATGGTCTAATATTGTAGTATCGGGTACTCAAACTCTCTCTCCTGATGAAATGAATGAGTTGAAGGCAAAACAAGGTAAAGCGATACAAGACTTACGAAACTATTTTTATCAAATAGTTGAAAAAAGGCGTGATGATCCTAAAAATGATTTAGTGTCTACTTTAATTGCTGCAGAAGTAGATGGTGAGAAATTATCAGTTGAAGAGCTATTAAGCTTCTGCTTCCTTCTACTCGTTGCAGGTAATGAAACCACTACTAATCTAATTGGTAATACAATGCTTACGTTGTTTGAGCATCCAAATACACTGGATCAAGTATACAAAGATCCTTCATTGGTAGCTGCTGTTATTGAAGAGTCTCTTCGTTACCGTTCTCCTGTACATAGCATGAATCGTTTTGTCACCGAAGATATGAATTTTAATGGAATAAATCTTAAAAAAGGGCAAGAAGTTTTGGCATGGATCGGTTCAGCAAATAGAGACGAAACTGTATTTACCAGACCTGAGAACTTTGATGTTAATCGCTCTCCAAATAATTATCTATCATTTGGTTCAGGTGTGCACTTTTGTTTAGGATCGCAGCTTGCAAAACTAGAAGCGAAAATTTGTATTACAGAAATGCTAAAAACTTTACCAAATATGAAATTGGATAAAACGAGAGAGCTTACTATCATATCAAGTACATTTGTATATGGGTATAAAGAGCTACCAGTTACTATAGGCTAAAAATTTAAGACAATACTCATTAACAAGAGTGTTGTCTTTACTATTTAAAAAATTAAACTTCTTCTGTTATATTATATAATTAGATAGATTTACGATGAAAAGTTAACGATAGGTGATCAAATGATACATACATACTTAGGAGAGACAATTAGTTTTAATGTACTTTATAAAAAGAGGAAATCAATTGGTATTTATATAGACTCTTATGGGAATGTTGAGGTTCAAGCTCCTAAAGATACCCCAGACAAAAATGTCATTGAAGTATTAGAAATCAATTGGGAGTTGATTCTTCAGAAATCAAATGAAATGAAGGAGCGACTTCGAGGTCCAAAGGAAAGGACATATGAGTTCGGCGAGACATTTCTTTATTTAGGAAGCTCATATCTTATTCAAATTTCGCACGATGAAAGTATTCAGCAAGATCAAGTGGTTTTAAAAAAAGATTGTCTAAATATTATTGTAAAACAACTAGATGATGAACGAATACAACAGGCACTTAAAAGGTTTTATTATCAGCAGTGTAAAGCAATCGTTGAAAAGAGTATCAAAAAGTATCAAAGTAATTTTAAAGTAAAACCTTCTTCGATTCGTATTACTGATAGTAAAACGAACTGGGGGACTTGTGATTCAAAAAGGCAATTAACGTTTAATTGGAAGCTAGCTATGGCTCCACAACAAGTAATTGACTACGTAGTCGTTCATGAAATGTGTCATCTCATTCATATGAATCATGATCGTTCGTTTTGGAGACTAGTAGGTAAAATAATTCCTGATTATAAAGAAAGAGAAAATTGGTTAGCGTTATCTAGTTGGAAAATGACTGTATAGTAGTAGTCTAAATTTCTTATTTAAAATGGGACGACTTTTGTCGTCCCATTTTTTTAAAAGTCTGCCAACCATCTTATCAACAAAAAATCCGATATATCAACAAAAATCAGTACTATATCAACAAAAACCAATGCTTTATCAACAAAGTTCACAGCTTTATCAATAAAGTACACAAAGTGTTCGCCATTTCCAAATAACAACTAGATCCAACCGTTTTCTTTATTTCTTATATAAAAAATCAGCTAATTCCTTACTTTTTAGTCTTCTATTTTTACGGATTTTAGCGCGATCTTCTCCGCCTTTGTATAAGAATTTTTCTTCTTCAGTTTCCGGAATAATTTGTGGAACTTTAATTAAACTTCCGTCTTGATTCAAGGCAACAAAAGTTAAAAAGGCAGTTGCTGCGATTTTTTCTTCACCTGTTTTTAAGTTTTCTGCAGTTACTTTAACGAAAACTTCGAATGATGAGGTACCAGTCCAAGTTACATAACTTTCGAATGCTACAGAATCTTTCATCGTGATCGGGTGAAGAAAATCTACTGAATCTGTAGAAGCAGTTACAATTGATGATCTACAGAATTTCATTGCGGAAATACTCCCGATTATATCTAAGTCATTCATCAGTTTTCCACCGAACAAAGTATTATGACTATTTACATCATTTGGTAAAACCAAATTTGTTCTAATGACTCTTGTTTCTTTACAAGTTACCATATGTTTTTCCCCATTCTTTAATTTTCTATAAATTGTACACTATTTATTGGAGAAATTATCAAACTTTATTTAAAAAAATACAATTATGGTCTTCCAACTGCAGAATGCTTATTAATCCTCAATTCTTAAAGATGCTATTTAACATCGCTTAGTTAAAAGTAAATTTGTCAATGAAATTTGTGGGGAAATGTGCAAATTTAAATAAGTTTATTTGGGTCGTTTACATTGACTTTTACTTCTTAAGTCGGTATATTTATATCTTGTTGAGACGGGATAAATACTACATATGGGTGTTATGATGAAAGTGAACACCTATATATCGATATATGGTAAAATCGATATAATCTATACGAGGAGGAACAGGTGATGATAAATACAATAATTGATGCTGAATTACCTGCGAATATACAGAAATTAAACAAAGACATAATGCATTTTCCAATGATTACACCTATTAATCCTGAAATGCATAAAACGACATTTAAAGGTGTATCTAGAACGGTTATGTTAGATCGATATGCATTTAAAGATATTAAGCTTAAAACTTTAGGAACAGGTGACTTAGTTGTTTTAACATATAAGGATGATCCAAAGTTTCCTCGTCGTGGATATGGTGAAGTAATTGCAATTGACTATAATAATGAAGAAGTAACTGTTCAATTAGATTCTCAATTTGAGGATGGGGCAATGATTACAGTTGCATTTAATAAAGTCGACAAGCCACTTGAAATCTTCTATGAACAAATTGCAGACCGTGTAGCACGTGGACTTGCATCTGCAGAAACTCCAGAAAAATTCTCCGATGTAAAAGATATGTTTTATGAAATTTTAGCGAACAAAACATTTGTACCAGCGGGACGTGTGTTGGCTGGTGCGGGCACAGGGGCTTCGACTACATTTTTTAACTGTTATGTTATGCCTCATATTCACGATTCTCGCGATGGGATTGGTGAACACCGTAAGAAGGTAATGGAAATTATGTCACGTGGTGGTGGCGTAGGGACGAACGGATCAACTTTACGTCCAAGAGATACAATTGTATATAGTGTGAACGGACGATCAAGTGGATCAGTTTCTTGGTTACACGATTTATCTGAACTAACAAACTTAGTTATTCAAGGTGGTTCAAGACGTGGGGCACAAATGATTATGATGAATGTAAATCATCCTGATATCGTAGAATTCATCGTATCGAAGAACCAGAATCCAAAGGTTTTACGTTATATAGCGCAAACAACAAAATCGAAATTAATTCGTGAAGAAGTAGAGCGTAAATTAAAGTTTGAGCCAATTAGTACAACTGAAAAGGCTGCTTTTGAAGCTTTAATTCAACTTGCAACAAATGAAGGAAAGTTGGATACACCTGAAGTAGAGCAAGCAAAAGAACTTCTTAAAGATGGCGGTAAATATTCAGTTCATAACCCTGAGTTTTTAACAGGTGCAAATATATCTGTTTGTTTAACTGATGACTTTATGGAAGCTGTTGAAAATGACGGAGAATACAAGCTTCAATTCCCAGATTTAGAAAATTATGATGATGAAATGCGATTAATTTATGATCAAGAATGGCAGGAATGTGGAGACGTACGTGAATGGGCAGCGCGTGGATACGGTGTAAAAACATATAACACAATAAAAGCAAAAGAGCTTTGGGATTTAATTAATGTGTGTGCTACTTATTCTGCGGAGCCTGGTATCTTCTTCTTAGATAATGCAAACAAAATGACAAATGCTGTATCGTATGGTCAAAAAGTAGTTGCAACAAACCCTTGTGGCGAGCAACCACTAGCTCCATTCTCGGTTTGTAATTTAGCAGCAGTTAACTTAGCGGAAATGACTGAAAATGGTAAAGTTAACTGGGAAAAGTTAAAACGAACTGTTCAAATCGGGACGAGAATGCAAGATAACGTAATTGATGCAACTCCGTATTTCTTAGAAGAGAACACGAAGCAAGCAAAAGGCGAGCGACGTATTGGCTTAGGAGTAATGGGATTACACGATTTATTAATTCGTTGTGGTTTAGTATATGGATCTGAAGCTGGAAACAAGCTTGTCGATCAACTTTTTGAAGCAATTGCTACTGCTGCTTATGAAACTTCAATTGAGTTAGCGAAAGAAAAAGGTGAATTTCCTTTCTTATCAACATTTGAAGATGGAAGAGAACGTTTTATTAACTCAGGATATATGAAAAAAATGCCTGAAGAAATTCGTGAAGCTGTATTAGAAAATGGTATTCGTAACTCCCACTTATTAACAATCGCTCCTACTGGAAGCACTGGAACGATGATGAATGTTAGTACAGGGCTTGAACCTTATTTCAATTTCGTATACTTCCGTTCAGGACGTCTAGGTAAATTCATACCAGTCGTAGCAGATATCGCGTTAGAGTGGTTAGAAGCTAATGGTTATGAAGTAACGGAAGAAAATGTTTATGAGATGATTGAACATTTACCAGAACAATTTGTTGGAACGATGGACCTTTCTCCAGAAGCTCATGCGGATGTTCAATGTATTATCCAAAGATGGATTGATTCTTCAATCAGTAAAACGGTTAATGCTCCTAAAGGTTACACTGTTGAACAAGTAGCGAAAGTGTATGAAAGATTGCATAAAGGTGGTGCGAAAGGCGGAACGGTTTATGTAGATGGTTCTCGTGACGCTCAAGTGCTATCACTAACAAACGAAGAAAATGATTTTACAACTGTAGAACTAGAAGCAGTTGAAAATGTTGATACGCAAAATCATCAAGATCAAATATCTCCAACGAAAACAGGTAATGTAGGTGTAGAAAACGGAGATACTTGTCCAATCTGCTTGGTTGGTACTGTAGTTGAGCATGGTGGTTGCAATACATGTGATAACTGTCAAGTACAGCTAAAGTGTGGAATATAAGGTATGGAAAAAGAAGCCAATTGAGGCTTCTTTTTTCATACTTTTTTACTCAGTGAATAGATTGAATTGTATGGTAGACACTAAATTGAGATATAGATTGTGAAGCAAAATCATAGTCAATCTATGGTTTTTTTGATATATGTAGAGAGAATATAATGAAGAAAAATATGGAAAAGGGGGATTAGATGACACAGGGAAATGGCGCAGGATGGAATTTTGATAATAGTTATTCAAAGCTACCAGAATTCTTTTTTGCTATTCAAGACTTAAATCCAGTCAGTTCACCAGAATTAGTTGTTTTAAATAAACCATTAGCAGAATCTCTTGGTTTAGATGTTCAAGCACTTCAAAACGATGAAAGTGTAAATGTTTTTGCTGGGAATCAAATTCCAGAAGGTGGATTGCCGCTTGCTCAAGCGTACGCAGGTCATCAGTTTGCTCATTTTAATATGCTTGGGGACGGAAGAGCATTATTGTTAGGCGAACAGATTACTCAGAACAATGAGCGATATGATGTACAACTTAAAGGGTCAGGTAGAACGCCTTATTCAAGAGGTGGAGATGGTCGTGCAGCACTTGGGCCGATGCTTAGGGAATATATAATTAGTGAGTCAATGCACGCCTTAGGGATTCCTACAACACGGAGCCTAGCGGTAGTAACGACAGGTGAACGGATTCAGCGTGATACTAGACTACCAGGTGCAATCATGACTCGAATTGCTGCTAGTCATATTCGTGTAGGTACGTTCCAGTATGTTTCAAGATGGGGCAGTGTAGATGAGTTAAAAGAACTTGCTGATTATACGATACAAAGGCATTATCCAGAAATAAAAAGTGATGATCCGAATCGTTATCTTTTATTGTTAAAGGGAGTTATTAAAAGGCAGGTTTCATTAATTATCAAATGGCAAATGGTTGGCTTTATTCATGGAGTAATGAACACTGACAATATGACAATTAGTGGAGAAACAATTGACTATGGTCCATGCGCATTCATGGATACGTATGATCCTGCAACGGTTTTTAGTTCAATTGATCTCCGTGGTCGATACGCATACGGTAATCAACCAAAAATGGCAGGTTGGAATTTGGCGCGTTTTGCTGAAACAGTTATACCTTTATTGCATGATGATCAAGAAAAGGCGCTAGAAATAGCACAAGATGCAATTTCTGAATATCCTATTGCTTATGTTGATAATTGGGTAGCTGGAATGAGGAAAAAAATAGGATTATTTAATGAAGAGGAACAAGATAAATCATTAATTGATGAATTACTTGAAATAATGGAAAAGAATAAAGCGGATTATACGAACACGTTCAGAGCATTATCATATGGGCAGAAAGATGAACCATTATTCGAATCGGCTGAATATAAACAATGGGAAAAGCAGTGGCATGAGAGATTAAATAGACAATCAGAATCAAAAGAAGAATCTCTTCAACTGATGAAAGACAACAACCCTACGGTCATTCCGAGAAACCATCGTGTAGAAGAAGCATTAGAAGCAGCGACTAAAGACGGAGATTATAGTGTAATGGAGAAGTTGGTTAAAGTACTTTCTAATCCATTTGTTGAGTCTAAAGAACAGGTGAGTTATTGTTCACTTCCACCTGATCCGGACCGTCCTTATCAAACTTACTGTGGAACTTAATTAAACTTTACTATATAAAAGTGCTACCTTTAATTTGGAGGTAGCATTTTTTTATAATCATTTAAGAATTTGAGCATACATTTTGAATATATCTTTAAAATTTACTATATTGGTAAAAGTATATTAAAAGTTCTCGGATTCATAAAATTAGAGGGGAAGCATTTCCCTCTTTTTATTTTTAATCGATAGGCTAAAGAGAAAGAAGTGGAGAAGTTGAAGAAGCAACAAATTTACATCATTTTATTTTGTATTATGGTGGTATGGGGATTTAATGTTATTGCTACAAAAGTTCTAGTAGAAAACTTTATGCCTGTTACGATGACAGCAATTCGTGTATTTACTGCTGGGGTAAGTGTTTTTGTTATTTTATTTTTAATTAAAAAAGTTCGATTGCTTACTAAGAAGGAATTTGGGTATGTTTTTCCTGCGATGCTTTTAAATGTAGTCGCACATCATTATTTTTTATCGATTGGTCTTTCTCAAACTTCAGCATCAAACGGGGGCCTAATACTCGGGATGGGGCCACTTTTAACAGCCTTACTGTCAGTTTTCTTTTTAGGTAGTGTAATGACCTTTGTTAGAATTTTAGGCGTTTTATTTGGATTTGCAGGAGTTGCTTTTATTGTTTTCCAAAGTGGTGGCGGGTTTCATGGAGTGTCACATGGAGATTTTTATGTGTTTTTAGCAATTTTAGCTCAAGCTTCAAGCTTTGTGTTAATTAAAAAAGCTTCTAAAACTTTAGACCCAAGATTAATGACTGGATACATGCTAGTAATGGGATCGATCATTTTATTTGGAATCAGTCAAATACTTGAGCCAGGTGGATTGGCAAGTATGGTACATCATTCTGCTGGAATTTGGGCGGTATTTTTTGCATCTGCAGTTGTTGCTACAGCTATGGGGCATATGCTATATAACTTTGCACTTGGCAAGGTTGGTACAACAGAGGCAGCAATATTTTTAAATCTAAATCCATTTTTTTCTCTAATTGGAGCGGTATTATTTTTAGGAGAAAAAATCGTTTTAACACAAGTTGTTGGCTTTATTTTAATTTTAATCGGTGTGCTGTTCGGTTCAGGGGTTTACGAAGATCTATCCCGTAAAATTAAAAGGGATAATCAATTTCAAGCTTAATTCAATATGATTACTTCAGACAATTACCTAAAGGTGATTGTCTTTTTTATTTTGTCTAGGAAAATGATATATAATCTTCAGCATTTCATGAAAAAAAACTTGCTATTTAGGGCATATTAAAGAGTATTCATACTATTTGGAAGGACCTCTTGATTATGACAACAATCGATCCTAGCTCTCAGTCGTTAAATTCAGAAATAAATGAATCAGAAATTCCTAGTTGGTTTTTAAAACTAAATAAGCTTAAAGCTAATTTTAATCATATTGAAAATGAATCGCAGTTTTACGAACAGTTTTTAACTTTCCTAACTAATGAAGAAACAGCGCTAGAGCTGCAATATAAAAATTTAAAGCATATTGAAAAATTGGAGAGAGAAATCCAATTATTAGAAGAGCGTTATTCGAAAGTAATGCAATCAAAGCTTGGAAAAATAATTCGATTTTATTGGAAGTTAAAAAGATGGGCTATAAGAAAGATAAAAGGTAGGTGAGTTATTTTTGAACAAGTTTGAAATTCAACAAAGACTAGAAGAAATTGAAAAAATGAAAATCGAAATATACCAACGAATGAATAGAGAAATCCCTGAGGACTCTAACTTTTCAAAATATCATTTCAAAAAGTTAGTAAATGGTATTAGCGTAATTGTCCCAACATATAAAGGCGAAAAGGTTATAACTAAGTGCATTGAATCATTAAAAGAACAAACCCTTTCATCAAAATATTTCGAAGTCATCTTTATTATTAACGGAGAAAAGGATCAAACGGAAGAGATTTTGATGCAATTTATAAAAGAGCAAAGTATAAATCACTTCAAAATTCTTTATTCAGAAGTAGCTAGTGTTTCGGCGGCAAGAAATATGGGGATTCAAGAAGCATCTAAAAAATATATTACTTTCTTAGATGATGACGATTATATTTCTACTAATTATCTTGAGAAACTGTTTAATCACGCTGATGAAGATTCAGTAGTGATTACACAAGTTGTCGATGTGGATCTAAATGGAAACATGAACCCCAATAACCCTATTAACTCCCAAATTAAAAAAGCGCTGGATAATAAACTTTATACTTATAATGACTTGAATAGTGTTTTAACTATGAACGCTTGTAAACTGATACCAACAAAGAATGTAAAAACCCAACACTATTCTGTCGGATTAAAAAGTGGAGAAGATGTAGTATTTTTTACTAAATTATTTACTTCACATTACTTTCATCTTAAAGTTGTTCCGTTAGAAGAGCATGCAATTTATTATCGAGTTTTAAGAGATAACTCGGTTTCTAGACGTGAAAATTCATTTGAGTTTAGTGTAATTGAGCGTCTTCAAGTAATGAAACATCTTGATATTTTACTTGGAGAAACAAATAGTCCTACAATTCAACAATTCATTAAAGGGAAAATACACGCTCAATATGGATTTATAGATCGGTATATAAACAATAGCAATGAATTGAGAGAAAAAGTAACTGAAGAAGTAAATAAACACCGTTTTGTCTATTTCCCTTATTTTAAACTATACAATGGTGAGGCACGTTCTTTAATAATTTCTTATTGTTTTCCACCATATGTTGATACAAGTGGCACTGTGATGGCTAAGCGTATTATCGAAAATAATGAAGTAGTGGACGTCATTTATAATGATATGTCAAAGGTAAGGGAAACTGATTATCGTCAAAATGCAATGGTGGATGGGTTTATTCTTAATAGAATGGAAATATCATCTGCTAGTAGTTTTAAACAATGGAAATCAATGAAAGATTTTATAAAAAAATCTCTAAAGGAAATTAAATTTAAAGAAAAAAGAAATGGTACATATCATAAAGTTTATAGCCGAGCACTTTGGCCAGCTTCACACTTTTTGGCATTTGAATATAAACTAAAAAATCCAAAAGTAAGATGGGTTGCAGAGTTCTCTGATCCGATCCTTTTGGATATTCAAGGAAATGAGCGTAAGTCTGCAATTATTGATTTAGGGTTTTATAAAAAGGTTAATGCCCTTTTAAAGAAAAATAATTTCCCACTAGCGTTTAATAATAATATGTTTTTTTGGTGTGAATATATTGCTTATGCATTTGCAGATGAAATTGTGTTTACAAATGAAAATCAGATGAAATACATGTCCGATATGTTCCCGTTGCAAGAAATGAAAGAGGTCATTTTAAATAAAGCAAGGATTAGTAATCAACCGACATTACCGAAGCAATATTATCACGTTAAGGCAAGTAAATATGGAATTGATTCAAGTAAAGTAAACCTAGGTTACTTTGGTACATTTTATCAAACGAGAAAATTAAATGAATTAATAGAAGGGCTTAAAATAACGAAGCCTGAATTAAGAGATAAAATTAAACTTCATATTTTTACTTCTGATCCAAAGGCTCTAGCAAATGAATTATCAGGAGAGACAATTGAACAAAATATTAAAGTTAATCCGTACGTTAACTTTTTAGAGTTTTTGAATTTTACAACTAAATTTGATTGTCTAGTCGTAAACGATGCATTCACGAAAGATTATAAAGATATTAATCCTTATTTACCGTCGAAATTGAGCGATTATAAAGGTAGTGGGAATAATATTTGGGGGATTTTTGAAAAAGGTAGTATATTAAGTAGATTTGATACGAAATACAAATCAGAAATTGGTGATACAGAAGGAGCCGCTAAAGTTTTTGAATCTTTAGTTATGGAGAAAATCATTCAACAAATCAACCAATTTGATGAAGAATTACCAAATGAGAAATTAAATTAAAACCGACGATATTTTTTATGAAGCTACTTCTAAATTGAGAGTAGCGATTAATTATAAAGGGTAGATGTTTAATGGTTAAAAAAAGCTTTCATTTTCTAGGACCAATTCTTATAGGGTTGGTCTGTAGTTATTTACTTGTTATCTGGTCTCATAATTATTTGTGGAAAAACGATGTAAAACTTTATCAGAATTGGATGCTAACAGATACTTTAAAATGGAACTTTTTGATTGTATCAGTTATTGTTTCCATCATTGTGATCGGTCTGTTTGCCCTTGGCTATAACGTTTGGTGGATTTTAGTGACGATTGTCGGGGCATTAGGAATATTCTCTTATGCACTATCGGAAAAAATAAAATATACTGGAGAGCCATTTCATCCAAGTGATTTACTTTTTCTGCGTGATCCAATCGTCTTTATTCAATTTTCAAAACTTCCTTTTATTCTAAAATGGAGTGGCCTATTTACAATTATAGCTTTTCTAGGTTTAGGCACTTATTTTGCATATAAAAAATGGAGAAATGCTTCTAAAAGGAAAAATGCTTTCCGCTTCCTATTAATCGTATCACTAGGCGTGTTTTTTTCATTTGGGACTAAAGAAGGGTATGCCTATTTTGTTAAATATTCAAATGTACAATATATTCCTTGGAATTACGAAACTAGCGTAGAAAGATATGGTATGTATCCAACATTTTTAGTTACGTATATAAACAGTAAAAAGGAAGAGCCTAAGCTAGCTCCTAATGTAAAAGATGGAATTATTAAAGAGTTAAAATCAACGAAACCACTAACGAAGCCTGCACAATTACCGGATATTTTAGTGATCCAAAGTGAGGCTTATAATACTTTTGATGGTACGAAATTAACATGGAATACCGATCCAAATGCACCCCTTCGTTCAATAAATGAAGGGATTCATGGTACTTTAATCAGTAACACATTTGGAGGCCGAACAGCTAATGAGGAATTTGAGATCTTAACTAGCCTAAAATTAAAACGGAAATTGGAAGAGCGTACTCCATATCAAGAAGGAAAAATGGGAAATAGAGAAATGCCTAGTCTCGTTCAGGATGTTAGAAAATTAGGTATGGATCCAATTGCGCTGCATCCTTTTAAAACATCCTTTTTTAACAGAAAAGAAGTTTATCCTCATTTAGGGTTTAATCAGTTCTTGTCTGAAAAAGATTTAACGTCATGTGAAAAATTTGGTTCTTATATATCTGACGACTGTAGCTCCAAAAAAGCATTATCCTTAATTAATAAAAAAGGGAGTCAGTTTGTTTTCTTTGTGACAATGCAAAACCACTTTGATTGGCATAAAGGTCGCTTTCCGGAAGAAAATATTAAAGTAAGTGGAGTTCCAATGGATGACGCGTTAAAAGAAAAAGTGGGAAGCTATGCAAGCGGTATTTATAAAAGTGGAAATTCGCTTGTCTCAGTATGGCAGGAAATCAAAAAACGTAAAAATCCTACAATCGTCCTTTTTTACGGTGACCATCGTCCAACATTTGGTGATAAAAAAGAAACTTACGAGCAGTGGGGAGCGCCGATAGAGAAGAGCGAAGAAGAAGATTGGTATAATGAAACTCCTATGTGGATATGGAGTAATGACAAAAATACAATGGACAAGATTAAGAATTATTCAAAGCCATTTTTACAAAATGGTAATCTTACATTAGAATCATATGAAATTGGACCACTTCTAATGAAGATTCTTACGAATAACCAGATTGAACAATCTTGGTATGATTGGGTACTTAAAAATCACTCAAATGATGTTTGGGATTGGATCATTTATGATCGAGTATTTGGTGAAGGTATTACTTTTAATAATAGCATTCATCAATAAAATAGTATCCGAAAAATCCATTTTTTGACTTTATACAGAAAGGGCCAAAACGGTCCTTTTTTTTTGTGATAATAAATTGGCATTATACTGATTTACAAGTGATTCTTTAGGATTTTAAAAAGAATTTTACATAAAATGGTTCGTTTGGAAATATATACAAAATACGAATCATACTTTGGTAAAAAAATCAAATAATATATTTATTTTTTAACAAATAATGAGTTTTTTTGTAGTATAATCTTCTGGTTGACAGTTTAATAGATTGTCAGATTAGGAGGAACTATGAAAAAATTAAGTGCAATATTCTTAGCAGCCATTATGTTATTTTCTACTACTATTCATTCATTTGCAGAAGTAAATAAAGAAATTTATTTAACGAAGAGAAGTCAAGTGTCAAATGATTCAGCAGCTATTGCTGATCGCATCTTAGGGGGAGAATTGTATGTTTCTCCAACCTATTCTTTTTATAAAACGACTAAAAAGATTACTTGGAAGGAGGATCCCTTTCATAGTACAACATGGCGTTTGTATTATCAAAGCCTAGATACTTTAAGTTTTTTAACAAATGCATATGAAAAAACGAATGATACAAAGTATTTATTATACGCTTTAAATTTAATCAAGTCATTTTGGAGTGTAAATTCGAATCCGGCTAAACCATCGGATTACTATACATATAATGCACATACTATTGCGAATCGCACGAATAATTTAATGTATTTTTATCATTATTATGCAAATTCATCAGTAGCAACCCAAACAAATGAAGACTACATAAAGAATATACTTCGATTACATGGCAGCTTGTTAAATAGCTCTAAGTATTATGATACAAAAACAAACTATGGTTATTTTCAAGATCGTGCCCTTATTCAATTTGCGGCCTATTTCCCTGAAGAAGCAACGAGTTCAACATGGAGAGTAAATGCACTAAATCGAACGAAGGCTCATATAAAAAAGGATTTCACGGTAGATGGTCTTCATAAAGAACATAGTCCACAATATTTTGACGTTGTTATGACTTTGATTGGGGATATAAATAAGATTGCAAATGATCGTGATTTGACGAATCTTTTACTAAAAGCACAAAATGCATTTGCGAAGCTTGTTTTATCAGACTTTTCGGTTCCTAGATTAGGTGATACAGACTTTCGTTATTTACCAAAGCCGAGTCAATATTCAGTATTAGATCCTGAATTCGAATATGTAATTACAAAAGGAAAAAGTGGTGTACAACCACCATTAGTAAGTAATATATCTAACGCAGTTGCAGTTGTTAGGGATGGTTGGGGAGTAAATACTTCATCATTATTATTTACAGCTAGTAATTTTAGTACCTCGCATAAACATGCTGATGATTTATCATTTATCTATTCTCAAAATGGTAAGGAAATCTTTACCGATGGGGGTAAATATAATTACAATACAAGTGATCCTTATCAAAAGTACTTAAGAACAACATTTGCTCATAATGTAGTTACGATTGATGGAAAGTCATATCCAATTTCAGTTAGCAATGTTGGAAAATCGAAAATGACGAATTTTATTGATAGCCCAGAAAGTGTCATTATTACAGGAGAACATACAATTTATAGCGGTGTTCGAGTTTATCGTACAATCGTGTACTTAAAGGAGAACAAAGTAACACTCATTCAAGATGAAATTCTTTCAAATACTAGTCATAAAACAGAACAAATTTTTAATATTGGTCAAGGAATCGAGAATTCAAAAATTGATCCAAGTTCTTTTTTACTGAATCAATCGATTATGTTCAAACAGCATACCCCTTCTAGCGTAAAAGAGTATTTTGGTCAGAAGACACCAATTAGAGGATTTGCTTCTACAGTATTTAATAGCATTTATCCTATTAAACAATTAGATTTTCAATCTAGTGGAAAAAATATTCAATATTTTACAAGTATAAGTAATAATGCTAATTCTGTGATGAATTTTTCATTAAATGAAGATACATACAAAATAGACATGTCGGATGGAACATCATTTAATGTGATAAAACCACTAGGCACACCATATGTTTATAATGTCTCTGATCAAGACAAAGTATTGAAAGGATTCACACAAGGTGGAGCATTAATAAGTGTAATGGATGGAACAAAGCAGATTGCAAGTGGACAAGCTGATCTTACTGGTAATTTTACGATTAGTTTACCACTTCAAAAAGCGGGCAAAAAGCTAAATATTGTTGTAACTAGTAAAAATAAGCAATATAAGAATTCTGCGGTTACTGTGGTGCTGGATAAAACACCACCTAATACGCCTACAGTAAAAACTGCTTCTAGTAAAACAAAAATAATTAGTGGAACAACTGAAAAATCCATCAGCATATTAGCTAAAAACGGTAGTACATCATATACAACTACATCTGATAAATATGGAAATTATCAACTGAAAATTCTTGCTTTGAAAAAAGGAATCACTATATCGGTATCGGCAAAGGATAGTGCAGGAAATATAAGTAAAGCAAAGCTAGTTAAAGTGAGTTAGTTTCACGAAAGAACAGTCATAATATTATTCAAGACAATTTACCATCACGGTGAATTGTCTTTTTTTTATTAAAAGAAACAGCTATCTCATTACAATCAGATGGATCTATAAAATTCACTTTTTATTTTTTTTTACATAAATTGGGTGTTCTTGAAAAAAATACAAAAAGGGATATTTATACTTTAGGAGGTTTGAAATGAGGAAACTAGTTTTCTTAAAGGGTCCGTTAATTTTTTGGATCGTTTTTATGAGCATTTTCTGTAATGTTCAACTCAATAATGTACAAGCTTTTACAAGCCAAGTGTTACAAATGGGTGCTACTGGAGAGGATGTTATTGAATTACAGTCTCGCTTAAAATACAACGGTTATTACACTAGTAAAGTAGATGGTGTCTTTGGATATAACACATACTGGGCCGTAAGAAACTTTCAAAACAACTTTGGGATGCCAGTTGATGGAATTGTAGGTGCAAAAACAAAAGCAATGCTAGTAAAGGCTACAAAATATGAAAGCTCCGGAAATACAGGTAATTCTGGATCAAATGTACCAAATGGTTATTCGCAAAATGATATTCAGCTAATGGCAAATGCAGTTTATGGAGAATCGCGTGGCGAACCGTATATCGGTCAAGTGGCTGTTGCAGCAGTTATTTTGAATCGCGTAAGTAATTCTTCATTTCCAAATACAGTTTCAGGTGTCATTTTTGAACCAGGTGCCTTCACTGCAGTATCTGATGGACAAATCTATTTAACACCAAATGAGACTGCAAAAAATGCAGTTTTAGATGCGGTAAATGGATGGGATCCAAGCGAAAATGCTCTATATTATTTTAATCCTGACACAGCGACTAGTGCTTGGATTTGGAGCCGACCGCAAATTAAGCAAATTGGTAGACATATATTTTGCCGATAAGAAAGGAGTGTTTGTGTGATTAAAGAAGCTGCAATAGGCGTTTTAGCAGTAGGAATTTTAGGAACTTCATATTGGGGTTATACAGAGCATAAAGCTAAAAACGAAATTAAAGTTCAGGCAGAAAACAATTATCAACGTGCATTCCATGAATTGACTTATGAATTAGATTTATTACACGATAAAATTGGTGACACTTTGGCAATGAAGTCAAAGTCATCCATCTCACCAGCCCTCATTGAAGTATGGGGTATTACTTCACAAGCGCATTCTAATGTAGGACAGCTACCACTGCGACTTTTACCAATTAATAATACAGAAGAGTTTCTAACCGATATAGGTGATTTTAGTTATCGAACTGCAGTAAGAGATTTGGATAAAGAACCATTGACTGAAAACGAATACGCAAAGCTACAAAAATTATATGAGAACTCAGCTGATATACAAGGTGAGATTCGAAAAGTGCAGCATATGGTTTTTGAAAATAAACTGCTTTGGATGGATGTTGAACTCGCTTATGCAAAGGATCAAAATCCAAAAAATAACGCAATTATTGACGGATTTAAAACAGTCGAAAAGAATGTAATGACCTATTCGGATGCAAATACAGATCCTTCACTGACTGATTTTAAAGTAAATCGGTCAAACCTAGCGAATGTAAAGGGTGAAAAAGTAACAAAAGAACAAGCAATCGACATAGCCAAGAAATTTCTAGAATTAAATAGTACTGCACAAATAAAAGCTCAACTCACAGGCGAGAAATTAAAAGATCGATACTATACTTTAGAGATTAGGGAACCAAAAACAAATAGTGAAATTTATATGGATATTACTGAAAAGGGAGGCTATCCTGTTTGGGTAATTGATAGCCGAGCTATAAAACCACAAAAAGTCGACTTGAATCAAGCTTCAATTAATGGCCTTAAATTTTTAGAAAGAAATAAATTCTCAAATATGGAGCTTACCGAAAGCTCACAATATGATACTGTCGGTGTATTTACTTATGTTTCAAAGCAGGATGGTGTCAGAATATATCCTGAATCCGTTACGATGAAGATAGCACTTGATGACGGAAGTATTGTTGGATTTTCATCAAGAAATTATTTATCAGCATTTGCGAAAAGAACGATTCCAAAGCCAAAAATATCAGTTGAACAGGCGCGAAATAATATCAGTTCAAATATAAAAATAATGGAAGAGCGCAAAGCGATTATTTTAAATAAATTAAATCAAGAAGTGCTCTGCTATGAATTTGTTGGAATTAGAGGGAATGATACATATCAAGTATTTATTAATGCAGATACTGGTATGGAAGAGCAGATTAAAAAGCTAAATGTTCTTGTTGAGAACTATGACTGATTTAAGCAGTTGTCTGAAGTTCTCAGTAAGAGCCTTAAGTATAAGACTTATATCATTTAGAATGGAAATTTATAATTGACAATTTTAGTAAGGTACCTTATTATCTACCTTAATAAGGTACCTTACTTTTTTGAATGAAGTTATAATTTTTCAAAATACTATTTGGAGGAACTAGTATGAGCGAACTAAATGAGAATGATCTAATTGAACAATTTTTTAGACTTGAAAATCAACTTCGAAAATATTTAATTATTAAATCAAGAGAAAGCGGAGTATTACGCAACAAGCTTTTAGGTCAGGGACGTATATTGAGTTTACTAAAATTAAAACCAAAAACGACGCAAAAAGAACTTTCTTATTTATTAGATATGAGACCGCAATCCTTGGGTGAGCTGCTAGGTAAACTTGAAAAGAAAGGGTATCTTACTCGTGAACCATTAGAAAATGATCGTCGTATATTGTCCATTCAGCTAACAGAAGCAGGATTAGAAGCAGCGAATGAAAACGAAAAACAACAAGATAAATTGCATGTTTTTGATATTCTTTCAGATGAAGAAAAATTTAGTTTTTCCGAGATCACTTTAAAGTTACTAGATGCATTAGAACAAGAATTGTCACAAAACGATGGTGAATATCGAAGAGTCAGAAGTCATGATGAAAGTGAGTTTGTTCAACGACTTCGTGGATCTAGAGATGAACATCCTCTTCGTAGATTTAAGCGTGAACATAGTCTTAGAAGCGCTAGACACGAACACGAATCAAGAGAATTTGAATCTGGCCAAGACCAAAGAGGATTTGAACAAGAACATGACCAAAGAGGTGTTGGACCAGGACATGGCCGAGATGGATTTAGAACGGGACGCGATCCACGTGGTTTTGGGCCAGGTGAATCCCCTCGCGGATATGGACCAGGTTTAGACCCACGTGAATTTAGACCACATGAAGACTCGCGTGGCTATGGGCGAGAACAAGCCCAACGCGTATTGAGACCCGAACATGACCCACATAATTACGAATTTAATCAAAGCAGTATGGAAAAAAATTCACTGGATCATGACGATAAAAACTCATAATAAGTAAAAGGAAATGGCTTTGTTATCTAGCCATTTTTTTTGTTCTTGAATAAGGCAAAGGCGGGAAGATGGAGAAGAGTAGTTGAAAAAGCCGAGGTGCAAATAAGAACGATAAACGTGCAAATACATTTGTGAAAGGTGCAAATAAGTAATCAGGAACTGCAAATAAAGGTCGAAGTGCAAATAAAAAGAGCGAATCTGCAAACAAAATTAGCAAAACTGCAATTAAAAATAGCAAAACTGCAAATAAATTTCCTAGAATCCGATATTAGATAAGATAGTACCTATACTGGTAAGGGTATCCGACCTTAATAATTGTACAAAAGTAGATGCACTAAAATGGAAAATCATTAAATTGCTCTAATTCTTTCTAAAACGACTAAAAAAATGAAGAAATCTACTAAATATCCATAAATTTGAACTATAAAATCAAATCAAACTGAAAAACCTTTCTAAGATACCCTCCCATTTTCCTTCTAGACAAGCAAAGCGCAACAATTTTCTCGAGCGGGGCTACCTATCTGACAATTAAACTGACTTTTAATTTCTTTTTTTCTAACTTCCTATAGCCAACCACATCCAGCTTCCTTTACATGGAAAAATACTATTGACTAATTGGTCAGTTGATTTTTTAACAGTCTAAGAAAATGGTTTAGTGATCTAACCATTTCTTTTTTTATGAATAGTAGTTTTCGCATTTCTAGTTCAAAACACTAGTCAGTTTATTACGAATATGAGACTTTAGTTTTGATATCTGATCATCATAATCTTGTTAATTGAGTTTAGTAAGACAATCTACCCAAAGCATGAGTAGTGCTTAATTTGAAGCGACTTTACATGTAAAAATCTATGGTTTCGATCAGTAAAAAAATTTTTTTATATTTGTCCTATTGTCCAAAATGGTGAATATATATTTCTTGAGATTAAAATTTTAGGGGAGAGAGGTAAGTTCGTAAGGTCTGCTTGTTAGTAGAAGTTTAATTGTGTTGTAAGCGTTTTCTTTAGAGAGAAGGGGGGATTTAATGAACATTTTATTATGTTGTGCTGCCGGTATGTCTACAAGTTTATTAGTTACAAAAATGGAAGCTGCTGCAAAGTCTGAAGGGATCGAAGCAAGGATTTGGGCAGTAAGTGCGAATGATGTTAAAAATCATCTTGATCAAGCAGACGTATTACTCGTAGGTCCCCAGGTAAGGTATCTACTCCCACAATTAAAGAAAGAAGGTTCACAAAAAGGAATTCCGGTTGATGCGATAAATCCTGTTCATTACGGGATGTGTAAAGGAGCAGAGGTCCTGAAATTTGCAATCGATTTAATAGGTTCATAATTTCATATAGGGGTGATTTGTAATGGCCAACTTTACTCAGATGTTGGAAGAGAAAGTAATGCCTGTTGCTGGTAAAATTGCGGGTCAACGACACTTGCAAGCATTACGTGATGGAATTATTTTAACGCTGCCTCTTATCATTGTCGGTTCTATTTTCTTAATTTTAGGCTTCTTACCTTTTGACAGTTATCCGGAATTTATGGCAAAAACGTTTGGTGCTGCTTGGCAAACAAAGCTGCTCTATCCGGTAAGTGCTTCGTTTGATATTATGGCGCTTATTGCAGGATTTGGTATCGCTTATCGACTTGCTGAACATTACAAAGTAGATGCATTGAATGCTGGTTCGATTTCAATTGCTTCGTTTATTTTATCAACACCATACTTTACAATGTTTACTCCTACTGGTGCAACTGCAGCAATCAAAGTAGGTGGAGTACTACCTATGGCGTTTTTAGGAAGTAAGGGTCTGTTTGTTGCTATCATTATTGCTTTATTCTCAACCGAAATTTATAGATGGGTAATTCAAAAGAATTTTGTCATTAAGATGCCGGATGGTGTACCACCAAGTGTAAGTAAGTCATTCGTCGCATTATTTCCAGCTTTTTTAGTTATTCTTTGCGTATGGATTATTCGTTTATTAATTGAACACACACACTACCAAACTTTACACAATGTTGTAGGTGATTTATTACAAGATCCACTTAGTAAACTTGGTGGATCATTAGCAGGTGCCTTAATAGCGGTATTATTAATTCAATTATTATGGTCAGTTGGTTTACATGGTGCGGCAATTGTTGGTGGCGTAATGGGTCCAGTATGGTTGGCATCAACTGATGCAAACCGTATGGCTTTACAAGCACACCATGCAATGCCAAACGTTGTTACACAACAATTCTTTGATATCTTCGTCTATATGGGCGGTTCTGGTGCAACTATTTGTTTTGCACTTATGATGCTACTATTTGCAAAGAGTCAGCATGCAAAGCAATTGGGAAGACTATCGATCGGTCCTGGTATCTTTAATATTAATGAACCAATTACTTTCGGGGCGCCAGTAGTAATGAACCCATTACTTCTAGTTCCATTTATTTTGACTCCATTAGTTCTTGTTGTAACCACATATATAGGAATGAAGACCGGTTTTGCACCAAAAACTCACGGTATTGCCATTCCTTGGACGACTCCACCAATTATCGGCGGTTGGCTTGCAACTGGAGGTGACTGGAGAGGATCTGCAATGCAATTGATTAACCTAGTTATTGCATTCTTAATCTACTTCCCGTTCTTCAGAATGTGGGATAAACAAAACTTAAAAACTGAAAATAGTTCTACTAACTAAAAGGTCTTTCCCCAGACTGTTTACAAAATCAGTCTGGGTATCTTATTTATTATATTTTGTAAACACACTGGAAGCTTGCCCTGTGGCAGGCTCTTGGTATTGTTTTCTTCAAATCTATTAAAGGGTGTGATTCTAGTGACAAAGGAAGAGTTGTACAACCTATCTTTTCAACTAATATTGCATAGTGGAAATGCTAGGAGTCTAGCAATGGAGGCGATTTATACAGCTAAGGAGAAAAATTTTGATTTAGCGTTTGAAAAGCTTTCAGAGGCAGATCGTGAATTTAGTCATGCACATCGTTTTCAAACTCAATTGATTCAGGCAGAGGCTGGAGGAGAGGATTTTGATACTCCAATCCTATTAATCCATGCCCAAGATCATTTAATGACAGCAATGACGTTAAAGGATTTAGCGAGGGAAATTATTGAGCTACGGCAAGAAGTTAACAACAAATAAAAGGAGGTTTACATAGTAATGAGTAAAACAATTAAAATTACGACAATTGGTGGAGGTTCTAGTTATACTCCAGAGCTAGTAGAAGGATTTATTAAGCGGTACAACGAGCTTCCATTACGAGAGCTATGGCTTGTAGATATTGAGGAAGGTAAGGAAAAATTAGAAATCGTTGGCCAATTAGCAAAGCGAATGTTTCAAAAGGCGGGTCTTCCTGTAGAAGTTCACTTGACGCTTGATCGTCGAGAAGCGCTTAAAGATGCTGATTTTGTAACAACTCAATTCCGCGTTGGTTTATTAGATGCAAGGGCAAAGGATGAAAGAATTCCTTTAAAATACGGAGTACTTGGCCAAGAAACAAACGGACCAGGCGGTTTATTTAAAGGTTTAAGGACAATACCCATTATTTTAGATATTGTGAAGGATATGAAGGAGCTTTGTCCTAATGCCTGGTTAGTTAATTTTACAAATCCTGCAGGCATGGTTACTGAGGCAGTTCTTCGTTATACTGACCATCGAAAAGTTGTTGGTTTATGTAATGTTCCGATTGGAATGGAAATGGGAATTGCTAAATTATTAAACGTTGAGCATTCTCGTGTACGAATTGATTTTGCTGGATTAAATCATATGGTTTATGGATTAGATGTATTTGTTGATGGAGAAAGTGTAAAAGATCAAGTCATTGAACTTTTAACGAATCCGGAAAATTCTAGCTTTGTTAAAAATATTCAAGGCTATGGCTGGGAACCTGAGTTTCTTCGTGCGCTAAATGCACTACCTTGTCCATATCATAATTATTATTATAAAACTCGGGATATGGTTGAAAAAGATATTAAAAATGCTGAAACTGTCGGTACACGTGCTGAAGTTGTTAAAAAATTGGAAGACGATCTTTTTGAACTTTATAAAGATCCAAATCTATCAATTAAACCGCCACAGCTTGAAAAACGCGGGGGAGCATATTATAGTGATGCTGCTGTTCGTTTAATTTCTTCTATTTATAATGATAAAGGTGATATACAACCAGTTAACACAATGAATAATGGATCGATTGCTAGTATTCCAAATGACTCAGCAGTTGAGGTTAGTTGTGTCATTACTAAGGATGGTCCAAAGCCAATCGTAATGGGAGATTTACCTGTTTCTGTAAGAGGTCTTGTACAACAAATCAAATCATTTGAAAGAGTGGCATGTGAAGCAGCAGTCACTGGTGATTATGACTTAGCAATTCTAGCATTAACGATTAATCCTTTAGTCGCATCAGATAAAGTGGCCAAACAAATTGTTGATGAAATGCTAGAAGCTCATAAGAAACACTTACCTCAATTTTTTAAAGAGGTGAATGTCAATTGATAAAATTAATTGTTAACGCAGATGACTTTGGCTATTCAAGAGGGATTAATTATGGAATAATTGATGCGCACAAAAATGGAATTGTTAATTCAGCGACGATGATGATGAATATGCCTGGTGTAAGTCACGCAGTTGAGCTGGCTAAAGAAAACCCTGGGCTTCAAGTTGGGATCCATCTTGTTTTAACTTGTGGAAAACCTCTTTTACATGATGTTCCAACGCTTGTTAATGAAGAAGGAAATTTTAAAAGTAGGAGTGAATTCTTCGAGCATAAAAATATCTCCCTAGAAGAATTAGAAAGAGAATGGACTAAACAAATTGAAACATTCCTAGAATCAGGACTAAAACCAACACATTTTGATAGCCATCATCATGTTCATTCCATTCCTGAATTCTTACCAGTCGTACAGAAGTTATCGAAAAAATATAATTTAAGTGTAAGACGTATTTCGGAAAATGCCTTACATGGGGTAACCCCATTCACTGATGTTTTTCTTCACGGTTTTTATGGAGAAGGTGTAACTGAAGATTATTTTGAAAAGGTGTTAACTCATGTTCAAGATGGTCAATCAGTTGAAGTAATGTGTCACCCAGGTTATCTAGATCATGAAATTTTAAACAATTCCTCATATGCTAAAGATCGTGTAAAAGAAACGCTAGTTTTAACGGCTGTCAAATTACCTAAAGAAATTGTTTTATTATAATATAAAGTACTAAATAGTTTAATTGATTAGCATAAAGACCATCTTTTGGTGGGATTTATGCTTTTTTATTTCTATAATTTTATTAATTAGCGTTTTATAATCTTGGGAAAAAATGTAAGATGAAAAAAGGATAGATATACATTATAATGAATATTAACAATATTAAAATAATATTTAAGGAAAATACTTATGAAAATAGGAAAAATCATTAATTACCATCGTAAAAAACACCAGATGACACAAGAACAATTATGTGATGGGATATGTTCCGTTTCTCATTTGAGTAAAATTGAGAATAACACAAAAGAAGTTAATATTGAAACTTTAAACCTACTATGCTTGAAATTAGGTATTTCAGTTGAAGATGAAAAAAATAAAGTAAATCGTTTAAAAATTAAACTACAAGAGTTTTATGATGCAATTGAACGATTACACCATAAAAAGGCAGATACTCTCTATTTAGAACTATCTAAATATAAGGAGTATGTCCAATATACGGAAATGCTATATGTATATGAATTATATATGTTAAGGTATATTTTGTTTTTAAATCAGCTAGATTTAGCAGAGAAATTAATTAATAATATAATGAAAAGCACGAGAATGTTTTCTGAATATGAATTATTTGTTTGGAATGTATTAAATGCAATTTTTAATCATAAAAAGGGTAACTATCAAAAAGCTTTAGAGTTACTAGATGAAGTAAATGATTTGAGAAAGCTTTATCGTGATGAAATTACAGAATATTATTATTTAAAATCCTTAATGCACTGTCAATTAGGACAATCTGCATTAGCGATCTATTTTGGTAATAAGGCCCTTGAAGTGTTTAAAAAAAGGAATAATATTATTAGAACATTAGATGTGAAAACAATTTTATCCATTCATTTAACTGAAACTGGTGAATACGAAAGAGCTGAAAATCTACTAAAAGAAATACTAGATGATGCGGAATTAATTCAAAACACAACAAATGTTGAAATGGCTTGGCATAATTTAGGGTATTTGTATGGTACTCAAAACCTTTCTGAAAAAGCGTTGGAGTGTTATTATAAATCACTTCCATTAATTGAGAAATATACTGAAGGGTATTATCTTACTATAGGAAATATTGCTAATCATTTACTAAAGCTACAAAAAAATGAACAAGTAATAGATCTATTAGAGCATGAACTAGAACTATTTAAAGATACAACAAGAGTAGAGTATGTGAAGTTAAAAGTACTATATTACGAAGCAAAAAGTGAAAAAGAGACATTAATTCACTATTTAATGAACGACGGCATTCCAATAATGGAGAAGCATGGTAATCGAATGAAGATACATGAATATAGTGAGCGAGTTGCTGAATATCAACAAGAGCAAGGCGACTTACTTTTAGCTAGTAAATATTTAAAAATTAGCTTGAAACAAATGAAAAAGACACATAATATGGGAGTTCTCAGATGAAAAAAATGATTAAAGTTATTAGCCTTTCTCTAATTATCGCAGTGCTTACGAATACTGGGATTCATACGATTCAAAATCAGCATTTATCAAACAATGCATCATATGTAGCTGCAAATACGACTGATGATGATCCAAAACCACCTGGAAGCTGATTTAGGTTACTAGAGTGAACCACAAGGAATAATTTCCTTGTGGTTTTTTATTTTACTTATAACGATATGAATGGGTTGTGTTGATTTATCAACGGATGTTAGTAATATATCAACGAGTTTTGATGATATATCAACAGGTCTTGCTAATATATCAACGAGCTCTACCAATATAACAACCAAGTTCACAACTTTATCGTTATTGTTCAAATACTGTTCGCGTTTTTCATTCCTATGTCCAGACAAAAAGGGAAGTCTCAAATGATAACGAGACTTCCCAATTTTATTTATAAACTAACTGGTTTATTTGTATCCTTTTGATTGCGTTGTTTTTTAGATTTTCTAAAGTAAAGTAACTCGTATATAACTGGGATTACAATTAGTGTTAATAATGTTGAAACAGTTAATCCGCCAATTACTACTACTGCAAGGCTTTGAGATACGAGGCTACCAGTTTCAGCTTTTTTGAATAATAGTGGAAGCATTGCGCATATCGTAGCGACTGCAGTCATTAGTATTGGTCGAATTCGTGTGACGGCAGCGTCAACAATTGCTTCACGAAGTATCATTTGTTTTTCTTTTTGTTTTACGCGGTCTAGTAATACGATTGCGTTTGTCACGACAATTCCGATTAACATCAGTGCCCCTAATAAGGCAGTGGGTTCAACAGATATGCGACTAATGATTAATCCAAGTACAGCTCCAATTGCAGCTAAAGGTAAAGAACATAGGATCGCAATTGGTGCACGGAATGTTTTAAATGTGATAATCATGATTAGGAATACTAATCCAATTGAAACGAGCATGATCATATATAAATCTGAGAAATCTTGTGATTGCTGTGCAAGTGCACCACCAATATATACATTTACACCATCAGCGAGTTTCATTCCTTTTGATTTTTTGTCACCGAATATAACTTTATTTAAATCTGCATTAATTTTTGAAAGTTTATCAGGTTTTACTTCGGCTGTAATACTTAAATACGGATCACCGTCTTTATGATATAGATTAGTAGGCTTTTCATCTACCTTTAATGCGGCAATTGATGATACTGGAACCATCCCTGTTTTCGTCATTATTGGGATTGATTTAAGATCCTCTGGGGTTTTAGGATTCAAAATTGGTTCAAGATAAACATCAGTCGGTTGCTGATCGATTGTAACTGAGCCAAGTGGAGTTCGATTCAACATAACAAATAACTGTTGTGATAACTGCTCTGCATTACCTTTTGAAGGATCAACCTCTAATGAATAAACAGTCTTTTTATCTTCTTCATTTGTTGTTACTTTTTTAATTCCATCAATATTTTTTATTTTATCTTTAATATTGCTAGCAGTGGCTTCTAAGTTATTTAAATTATTACCGATAATATCAATTGTAATTTGAGTTTGTGCACCGCCAAATAAACTAGATGCCATCGTATTTAATTCGGCATCGGCATAGTTAGATTTTTGTGTATTGATTTGTTTTACAATCTTGTCAGTAAGCTTTTTATCGTCAAGTGTAATTAAAAAGATTGCTTGCGTAGAAGAGCGAACATCTCCATATTTCGCAGCATCAGCCGTACTTCCCAATTGAGTATACACACCTTTTATGCCTTTTTGATTTAAAATGTAATTTTCTAATTTAAGAGTGTTTTCTTTTACTTTTTCAACTGGGGTATCACTAGGATACGTTAAAGTTGTTTGAACAAAGTCTGAAGATGAATTATCGGTCGCACCTTTTGGCATTGCGAAGTAAGTACCGATTGAGCCGACAAATAATAAAAATGAAACAACTACAATGACCCATTTATGATTTAATGACCAAGTAAGAATTTTTTTGTAACGCACTGATGGGTTGTGAGCTTTTAATTTAGCCTTTTTAAGGAAGAATGCACTTAGTAATGGTACGACAGTTAGTGCTACAAATAATGATGCTAATAAAGAGTAAGTAATTGTTAAAGCAAATGGAAGCATGAAGTCTTTAAGACCAGTGCTAATGACTCCGATTGGTAAAAATACCGCAACAGTCGTTAAAGTAGAGGCTGTAATTGCACTACCAACTTCTTTTGTTGCATCAATAATCATTTGAACTGAAAATTTTTCTGATTGAGTTTTTCTAAAAATATTCTCGATTACTACGATACTATCATCAACTAATCGACCTACTGCAACGGCTACTCCACCGAGCGTTAAAACATTCAGTGTAATCCCTGATTGAGCAAGTAAAAATAATGTTAAACATAGCGATAAAGGAATTGAAACAATTGTGATTAGCGTCGAGCGCACATTTCTTAAGAATAGCATGATCACAATTGTAGCAAATAAAGCACCAAGTAAAACCTCTTTAATCATTGCATGTACAGAAGCCTTAACCATATCTGATGTTGCGACCATGACATCTGAATTCATATTTTTATATTTTTTGTTTAAGTGTTTAGTAGCATCTCTAATATCCTTTGTAATACTCACTGCATTGGAATTACTATCCTTCGTTACGATTAATAATAATCCGTCTTTTCCATTGATTCTTGTTAGATTGTTTGAAGGCTTTTGCACTTCAACTGTTGCGATATCAGCTAATTTAACATTTTCTGAGACCATAAGATTTTTTACTTTATCGATATTATCTAAATTCCCAACAACTTTTATATTACTAGTTTTATCATTTATGATTCCTTCGCCAACTGATACGGCAGAATTTTGGCCACGAATGATCCCCATGATTGTTTCTAGTGATATTTTATTTTGTGCGAGCTTCGCATTATCAACTTTTACAGAAACAAAAGATTTTTCCGTTCCGTAAGTTTGAACGTCTGCTACACCTTTAATGTCTTTAAAATATGGAATAATTTTTTTGTTTGCGAAATCAATATTATTCGGACTTAAGCCGTCCTCGAACGTGATTGCAACATCTGCGATTGGAATCATTGAAGTGTTTAATTGAACGATTGTAGGTTTACTAACATTTTGAGGCAGTGTGAGATTACTTAAAGATTCTTGGACTTCTTGCTTAGCGTCCTTCATATTTGTTCCGGATTCATAATAGACATCGACTTTTGAAAAACCATTACTTGTACTTGAATAAATATGACTTTTACCTTTTACACCAGAGACAGCATTTTCGATTGGAGTTGTTACTTGATCCTCCATTGTTTTTGAATCAGTACCTTGGCCCATAACAATGACTGAGACGATTGGTTGGTCTGCAGCAGGTAGAAATTCCATTGGAAGCTTATTATAGCTGAGCACCCCAATTAACAAGATGAGAACGGATAGAAAGGTAATGGCGGCTTTATTATTAAAGGCCCATTTTGTAAACCAAGACATCAAACTTTTCCCCCTTTTATGGTAAAAATATCCAGTAACACACAAGTTGAATCGTAACATACTAAACTTGAAAATTAAATACATTTTATTTAGAATTTACAAAAAAATTAAAAGCATAATTCGACAATACAGAAGATAAAAGAGGTAAATGAACAAGTACATACTTTACTAAAATATGAGACAATTTGTCTTTTATACTTGTTTGATGATTTATGTAGATGATTTTAAAACTCAGTTTTATCAATTTCGTTGATGTTCCTAACTAACCAAGCGAATGGATAGTATAAAGAGTCCCCGAGATTATAGTTGAACGATTAACGAAAAAGAGCCATCATTGATAAAAGTTAAACGGAATTATTAAGCAAAGCTACTAGCTATCAATGGTGAATATAATGAACAGGTGAAAAAATGTTAAAATGAAATATTTGCCGTACGGGAGAAATATGAGGAGAAAATCTCAAAATTAATAAGATTAGTTGGATAATAAGGAAAAATAGAAAGCTATTAAAAAGCTGCCACTAAAATGGCAGCTTTTATTATTACTTTTTTAGACGATCGATTCAATTGTAGATTTAAATAAAACACAACTAGCTCTTGAAGTGCACCCCAAATGT
>NZ_NUCO01000130.1:0-353 GCF_002555445.1 Bacillus sp. AFS017336 | reverse complement strand
GTGCCTCGGTGGAAACCATCGTCGAAACCGTGCGCCTCATTTCAATCGCCGACGGCGGTGTCGGTCAGTTACTGCAAATCCACAACGTCATGCTGCGAGGGATTTTCACCGGTTACTCCGACGACATTCGCGACCGGTTGATCCGCGATGTGCTGGCCGGCAAACGTTTCGGCAACGCCTTGGCTGAAGTGGGCGGCAAGAACAAATTCGCGCTCAAGACCCGGGTCGAACGGCGTGCCGACGGCAAATTGATCCTCAACGGCAGCAAGTTCTACTCCACCGGCTCCTACCTGGCCGAGTGGATTTCCCTGACGGCCGCCAGCGACGATGGCGGCGCCGGGGTGCTGCTCAAT
>NZ_NUCO01000129.1:0-247 GCF_002555445.1 Bacillus sp. AFS017336 | reverse complement strand
TGAAGGGGAAGAAGCTGGGACGGAAGCGCAGCACCAGGTCGTCGCTCTCGAAGAAGGTCTTGCAGAAGTCGGTGAAGACCACCTTCAGGTCCTTGAAGCTGACGTTCTCGCCAATCCACAGGCCTTCGCACTGGTGGAACATGGGCGAGTGCGTGGCATCGCTGTCCACGCGGTAGGTGCGGCCCGGCGCGATCACGCGGATCTCGGGCATGCCCTGGCCGGCGTCGAGCCGCTCACGGTATTTCTT
>NZ_NUCO01000128.1:0-237 GCF_002555445.1 Bacillus sp. AFS017336 | reverse complement strand
GCGTGCCGGCCGGCGCGCTGGCGCGCAGCGTCTCCAGCAGCATGTCGGGATAGTGGGCCACGGGCTCCACGGGATGGCGCGAGAACAGGTCCGGGAACAGCCGCATCATCATGCGCCGGTTCTCCAGCATGTACGACACGCCCGAGGGCACGCGCAGGTTGTCCTCCAGCACGTAGTACACGCCCTCGCCCTGGGCATTGGCGGCGCGCACGATGTCGATGCCGGCAATGTGGGCGT
>NZ_NUCO01000127.1:0-280 GCF_002555445.1 Bacillus sp. AFS017336 | reverse complement strand
TCTTGCGGATGCGGTCATGGGGAACTCCTGGGGGTGCGTGGCGATGTGCCAGCGCCGATTTTCCGTGAAGTTACCATCCTGCGCGACCACGCCGCGCCCGCTGCGGTCAGCAGGCCCAGCAGCGCAATCCCCCCGGCGCCCAGCGCTGGAATGGGCGCCGCAGATGGTGCGGGGGCCACCGTGACGAGCACGGTGTTGCTGTCCGAGCCGGAGGTATTGCCATCACCGGGCGCATAGCGCGCCTGCACCGTGGCCGTGCCCGGTGGCAGCCGGGGCACGC
>NZ_NUCO01000126.1:0-264 GCF_002555445.1 Bacillus sp. AFS017336 | reverse complement strand
CTTGCTGTCGGCCACCGCCCTCGTGCATCCCGCGTTCGCCACGGACGCGCGGGCGCTACAGATCTTCGTTTCCAAGAGCAAGCAATCGCTGGCCGTCTATGACGGAACCGACGTCATCGCCACGTCGAAGATATCGAGCGGAAAGTCCGGCCACACCACGCCCAGCGGCATCTTCTCTGTGATCGAGAAGCAGACCTACCACGAGTCCAACATCTACTCCGGCGCGCCGATGCCGTTCATGCAGCGGCTGACATGGTCCGGCAT
>NZ_NUCO01000125.1:0-256 GCF_002555445.1 Bacillus sp. AFS017336 | reverse complement strand
AATGATGCCCGCCAAGACCACGCTGCGCGCCGAGGACCTGCCCGACAACCTGGGCCCGCTGCGCTCGGCGATAGAGCAGGCCGTGCCGCATGGCTCGGTGCCGCGCCGCCGGGGCCGTGATCCAGGCAGCTGGGAGAACCCGCCCGTGTCGGTGGACCAGGTCTGGGCCACGCTGGCCGATGAGTTCGACCTGCTGTGCGAGCTGCATCCACGCCTGGCCAACACCAACAACCGCAAGCACCTGGGAACGCTGGGC
>NZ_NUCO01000124.1:0-219 GCF_002555445.1 Bacillus sp. AFS017336 | reverse complement strand
TGGTCATCCTCATGGCAGTGCAGTCATGGGACATGTTCGATGCCGAGAATTCCCCGTTCGTTGGAATGTTCGCCCTGGCCGGGCTGGCCGGTGCCGCGGGCATCGTGAACTTCGTGGTGCTCACCTCGGCCGCCTCCAGCGCGAACTCGGGCATCTACTCGACCTCCCGAATGATCTACGGTCTGGCCAATGAGGGCTCGGCTCCGAAGGCCTTCAGGA
>NZ_NUCO01000123.1:0-279 GCF_002555445.1 Bacillus sp. AFS017336 | reverse complement strand
CACGAACTGCTCGTACAGCTCGTCGACGAGCCATTCGTTGGCTCCGAACTCGCCCGAGGACCCGTCTTCGGTTCCCACTCCGGTCAATTGGCTCGACACAGCCGATCGCCCACTCTCTCCATTGATTTCTCATGACCGAGCGGCAAAGAACCGCCCGCTTCCATCCGAGCATCAAGCCTAATCCCAGCGACGCCCGGGTGCGGCCGCTCAGGAGAGCGGGATAGCGTTATTCCCATGCAGTTCTATGGAACGTCGCCGCGCCACGACCTCACCTACTCC